>JBBSDI010000286.1:0-4995 GCA_038249585.1 Lysobacterales bacterium
AATGGTCGGTGCGGCGGTCGTCATGTGCGTGGACCTGGCTTTGGACGACGAGCGTAACGCGCACATGCTTGCTGCGAACACCTTTCTGCTCAGCGGCGGTACGAACACAAGGTGAACAACAGAACGATGCCAGTCCCGTTTGCAGTCCACCGCCGTCAACAGCGCTTCCATCACGGTCTACCATCTGTTGGACGCTAACGCTGGCGCCCGCTTGGCGGCGTGCGCGTGTCCGTAGGACATCCCATGATCCGCACTGACACCGGCAGCAGCTTGGCGCGACTCGTGGCGGTCTTCGCGACGCTGGCCGCGCCGCAGGCCTGGGCAACCTGCGATGAGCTTTTCAGCGGCGATTTTTAACCCTCCACTGCGCTGCCGGCCGTGATCGCGGGCTCGGCCACGCTGGCCACCAGCGATGGCGTCGTGCATACCTGGCACTACCGCGTTCCTATCACGCCGGCCCCGGTCCGTGGTCATCCGGTGCTGATTGTGCTGCACGGAGATGGCGGCAGCGGAAACGGCTTCGCCAGCGCGTTTCATCCGTTCACCGATCCCGATCCCGATTCGACGATCGTCGTCACCCCAAGCGGAGGCTGAAGCTCGTTCAACGCGACATGCAGCATTCTCTACGTCGGTTGGTGACGGCGATGCATTGCTGATTTCCGTGTTTTTGCGGCGGGCCGTTCGCCCGCATGTCCATGCCCGGCGCTCTTGCCGCGTTTCCTACAGCGACTCGAACCCATCGCGGAACAGGCGGTCGTTCGGCAGCGCGGCGAACACGCCGCCGGCGAAGGCATAGACACCGCCAGAGGCCGAAAGCTGCGCGTCGGGCTGCCCGACGGCGAGCACCACCGTGTAGGTCGCGGCCTGCGAGATGCCGCCGCCGTGACCGTCGGCGCTGGCGGCGACCAGGCGGTAGTCCGGCGCGCCCGCATGCGCACCTGCCAGCAGCGCCAGCAGCAGCGTGGTGCCGGCGCCGAGGCGCAATCGCCGGCCGCCATCAGTCATGGCTTACGCTCCGCTCCAGCGCCTGCAGGCGACGCGCGAGCCCGTCCAATGCGTCTCTTAGCGATTCGTTCTCGCGCTGCAGGCGGGCGTTGAGGCCCTGGATGGCAGCCAGCGCCACGCCGTCGGCGTCTACCGTGCCGATGTAGCGCGCATCGCCACCGAGCCCGAAGGCGGCGTGGAAGTCCTCCGCCATGGGTCCCAGATGCAGGGTGTCGTCGCTGCCGCGGTAGCGCCAGCGGTTGACCGGCAGCGCCAGCAGTGCGTCCAGTACACGCTCCGGTTCGATTGCCTCGATCGCATGCTTGAAGGTGCGGCTGGAGCCATTGGTCCATACGCCGCCAGCGGTGAGGTGGGCGCCGTTGCCACTGTTGGGGATAGTCGAGTCACCGACGTGGATCGTGTGCGCGGGCAGCAGGGAGGTGCCGTCGGCGCGCCCGCGAAACAGTGACAGGAAGCGCGCAAAGCTGGCGCCGCTGGTGACGATCTGCAGCGCCGGGGTTTCGGTGCTGGCCGAGTTGCGGTTGAGGACGGTGAAAAACGCGCTTCCGCCTGGGGATTCGCCGCTCTCGACACGGAAGTTGCTGTCGGTACCCGGCGTGCCAAGCGTGAGCGCGGCTCGCATCGCAGTGCTGCCGCTGGCGCCCAGCACCACGTCGACGCTGGTGCCTCCCGGTGTCGGGCCGATGGTCAGTTCGGTGGTGATGCTGGAGGGCGTGCGGTTGATCGCAACGCCGCCACCGGCGCGGACCAGGAACTGGTTGGGAGCCGAAGGGTTGAACGCGCCACCGGCGTCGGCGAACACGAACGAGGTGCTGGGCGTGGTGGTCGGCATGGCACCGCCCACTGCGAGCGAACCGTCGGGATAAAGCACCAGGCGCGACAGGTAGCCCGAAAACGGATTGGTGTTTATCGCCGAAACCGACAGCCGGGTGTCGGCGAAGGTGCTGCCGATGGCCGCGAGGTTGAAGAAAGCGGTGCCGCCGCGCGGCCACAGGGCGAAGTCGGCATTGGCATCGGCGGTGGCTGCAGAGCCGCGGATCGTGAGTTCGGTATTGTTGTTGAAGCGATCGCCGTTGATGGTAACCCCGACGTCGCTGCGCAGCGCCATTGGCGTGCCGTTGGTCGTGCCGAGGAACTGCCCGTCAGCGACCGAGTTGCCGGACAGGCCCCAGCCTGCCGGCGGGATCACGCCCGGCGCGAGGTCGACCGCGCCGATGCCGCCGTCGACCACCTTGGAGCCATCGACGGCGTTGGCTGCCAGGTCCGCCAGACCGATCGCGCCGTCGGCGATCGCAGCCGACGACACCGCGCTGTTGGCAAGCTTGGGCCCGGTCACGGCGCCATCGGTGAGCTTTGCTGTTACTACTGCTCCGTCGACGAGCTTCGCCGACGCCACCGCGCTATCGGCGAGCTTCGCGGTGACCACTGCTCCGTCGGCGAGCTTTGCCGACACCACCACAGCATCGGCGAGTTTTGCCGCAACCACCGCACCATCGGCGAGCTTTGTCGACACCACTGCGTTATCGGCGATCTTCGTCGACACCACGGCACCATTGGCGAGCTTTGCCGTGACTACCGCGCCATCGGCGAGTTCCGACGTGCCGACCGCGCCGCTGCCGATGTCGGCCGCGCCTACGGCGCCATCGAGGATATGCTGCGTCTGCACGGCGTCAGCGGCCAGTTCGAGGTCGGTGACGCTGGCCGCCGCAGGCTTCAGAGCGAAGGGCGCGGCGGTAAGTTCCTGGCGCGGCTGCAGGGTCTCGAAAGCGCCGCTGGCATTGCCCTCGCGGACCGCGATCTCCAGGTACAGCCGGTCGCCCTGGAACAGCGCGCGACCGAAGTCGACCTTGGCGGTAAAGGCGCCGGCCAGCACCAGTATATTGTCCACGTCCTGCGGCGGCGCCAAGGGCGTGCTGGCCGCAGGTTCGCCATAGGGCGTGAAACGCAGGTCGTAGACGCCATCGCCGGGCGCTCCGTTGACCGCCAGCACGCCCTGCACGGTGATGGCGCTGGTCACGGGCTCTGCGACCGCACCAGGCGCGCAGAGCGCGGCGAGCAGGGCAGCGGTGGCGAGGATCGGGCGGTTCGGACGCATGCGGCGGCTCCGGCAGGGACTTAATCCTCAACAATGCCGAACCGCGCCCAAACCTAACGCCGCCTGATCAATCCGTCGGGCAGATCACCGAGTTGCCGTGGCGGTGGTCGATCCAGAGAGGCGTCTTTCCCGTTTGCCTTGGGTGGTCGAATGCGATCAACCTTCACTCACGGGCGGGGAGTGTGGCGCGCGCACCGTGCCGCGAGGTGATCAAACCAATCACTCGTTACTGTCGACGGGAACCTGCGCTGCCAACCACCCGCTGATGCCCGTCGACATCTCCAGGACGTTGGGCCAGCCCATCTGCATGGCGCGCCGCGCAGCATTCGGCGCCTTGCGGCACATGGGGTTCGAGCAGTAGAACACCAGGCTTTGGTTCTTGTCGTCTGGCAACGCGCTGGTACCGAAAGAAACGGGATCGAGACTGATCGCGCCGGGCACGTGCGCCCTCAGCCAGCTCGAGCGAGCATTGACGTCCACCCTCCACCGGGAGCTCAAGCGCATGGAAACCGCGGGCCTCGTGACCAGCCGGCGCAGCGGCAACCAGGTCCTTTACGCGGCGAATCCGCAGTGCAACATCCTGCCCGAGCTGCAGGGCATCCTGCGCAAGACCGTCGGCCTCGCCGACGTGCTCCGCGACGCACTGCTGCCGCTCGCCGACCGCATTGATGCCGCATTCGTCTTCGGGTCGATCGCACGCGGCGAGGAAGCCGTGCACAGCGACGTCGACCTGATGGTGATCGGATCGGCAAGCTTCGACGACGTGGTCGCCACGACCTACCCCCTCGAAGCGCCCCTCGGCCGCCGCGTGAACCCCATCGTGCTGACGACCGAGCAGTTCGCAAAGCGGCGCGTCGAATCGGACTTCTACCAGCGCGTGCTCGCCGGCGCGCGCATCCCGCTGCTGGGCACGCTCGATGACGCTCGATAACCTGTTGAAAATCAATCGGCTCAAGCGGCTCGACGCCACGCCTGCCGAAACCTGCGGCTACTCAAGTCGGCCGAGACGAACCCCGCCGACGCACACGTCGCGAGCCTGTCCCGCGCCAGCCAGTTCACCTGCGCCTACACGCCCATCATGCAGGCCGCCCAGGTGGCGCTGTTCGCCAACGGCTACCGCCCGTTCTCCAGCGAAGGCCACCACATGACCATGGTGCAATCGCTGGTGCACAGCATCAGCCTCGACCCCGCGCGCATGCGCGTGCTCGACACCATCCGGCACAAGCGCAACGGCATCGACTACATCGGCGAAGAGCCCGAGCCGGCCGAGGTCGATGCGGCCCGCAAGGCCGCCGCCGCCCTGCTCAGCGACCTGCGCGCCTGGCTGGCCGTTCATCGAAAGGATCCCGCATGAGCAAGTCCATCAAGCTCGCCTACGAGCTGACCGACGCCGAAAAGCGCGATCTCGTGCAGTTGATTCAGGCCGGCCGACCGCTGCCGGACAAGTACCGCTTCGTCGGCTGAAGCTCTCCTTGTATTCATCGACCCATGCCGTTCGAAACGTGGAGCTGCCGTTCGCAACGCCCGACAGCGGCACCAAATGGATGTGGGTCGAAGTGCTGCGCTGGACCGGCGACACCATCGAGGGCGTGCTCAGCTACGAACCCTTCAACGTCCCCGACCTGCACGCCGGCCAGCGCGTGACGGGATCGATGGACGATGTCTTCGACTACAATCTACCGGCGCGGGGACGGGTAGGTCGAGGGAAACGAGACGTCGCGGATTATTGAGCGGATGCAGGAGGAGGAGACGCGGAGGGGTGGGGAGTAATGCCATCGCTATCCGTGCTGCGAAACCTTGAGGCGCCCGCGCGGTCGGAAGAACTGTACTCTGACCCCTGATTTCGCCCTGTTCGGCTGGAGCGACGCGGTGAAGTACATCGACCACAACGATGA
>JBBSDI010000287.1:0-4935 GCA_038249585.1 Lysobacterales bacterium
ATGGCGACCTGTCGTCGACCAACGACTGGGCAGCGACCCGCAGTGGCAGCACGCTGACCTGGCGCGCGCCGGACGTTGGCGCAAGCCTCAACTGGGGCAGTCTGGTCAGCTTCGGTTTCGTGGCCAACATCGGTCCGACCAGCGCCACGGCGCAGCTCCAAGTCGCCGAGCTCGGTACGCCATCAAGCTACAGCGTGAACACGCTCGCGCCGGCCGGAATCGACGCAATTTTCTCCGATGGCTTTGAATAGCCGCTGCAGAACGCGCCGGCGAATGTGATAGTTGGCAGAGATTCGTGGTTGTTCCCGCTGGCCGGCATGCGCATGAATGGCATCCTGTGTACGGTCGACAAGTTCCGGAGCATGCTGGAGCGCCAGCTCCACGATAGCAAGCTGTTCACGGCGGTCGAAGCACAGGAAGAGCCGCTCCCGGTAGCGTGAAACGTGCGAGGTACAGAGCCCTCTGGGTCGCGCGCAATGCCTCGAGTTGTGACGAATGCCGCTTGTCGCGGGATATACGATCTCGCCACAATAGCGTGGCAGGGATCATCGCCCATTGATGATCGGTGAAGTTCGCTCTGCGGGTTGTGAGTATCCGTGCCAGCACGCAGCGTGATATTTTCGGCCATCAGCCGAGGGGCAGCATTCGTGGGACGCAAGCGCTTCGCATTCTTGTTGCTCGCTGTCAGCGGATGGATGGTCAGTCTGCCGGTGCTGGGCGGCGCGCTGGACTTCACCCAGCATGGTAGCCAGCCAGGTCTCGCCGTTGCGCTCGATCCGCCGCAGAATTGCCAGTCGTGCCACGGCAGTTTCGGCCAGCCGAACAGCGAATTCCTGCCGCATGAGGCGTGGAGTGGCTCGCTGATGGCGCATGCGACCCGCGACCCGCTGTTCTGGGCCGCGCTCGATGTGGCCAACAAGGATCAGCCCGGCATCGGCGACTGGTGCCTGCGCTGTCACACCTCGCAGGGCTGGTACGGCGGTCGCGTGCGCAAGGACGGCAGCGGCGGCTTGGTCGATGGCACCAATGGCTGCCTGCTCGCTGGCGATCACGACGACGACGACAGTGCCGCAAACGACTACTCCGGCGTTACCTGCCACCTGTGTCATCGCATGAATCCCGCCGGGTCGGCAGGGCAGGTCGCACCCCCGGGCAGCGGCAACGCCTGGGTCGACGATTCGCTCAACTGCACCGCCAACGGCAACTCGTACTTCGGGCCATGCCGCAAGGGGCCACGCAACTACGCTACTGGCGATCCGCTGGAGGCGCCGCATGGCTGGGAATATTCGTCGTTCACGGTCAGCAGCGCGCAGTGCGGCACCTGCCACGATATTTCATCACCGATCATCGACGGCGTTCCGCTGAAGACGTTAGTAACGCCAGGCGGCACAGCGACCACCCGTGCGTTTCCGGCCGAGCGCACCTTCACCGAATGGAAGCAAAGCCGCTTCGGCGATGCGATCCTGGTCGACTCGCTGGAGGATCCCGGCACCAGCTTCGCCGCCAACGTGACGCTGACCGACTGTCAGGACTGCCACATGCGCACCTCGACCAGTCCGGACGCCCGCGCGTGCCAGCAGAATCCGGCCGGTTCGCGCACCAATCAGGTGTCGACCCATGAATTCGTCGGCGGCAACGTGTGGGTACTGCAGCTGATCAAATCGCTGTATGGCGGGCCCACCCAGCTCAATCGCGTTGCGGCGATCGATCGCGCCATTGCGTGGGCTGAAGAGATGCTCACCCAGCGCAGCGCGACGATCGCGGTCACTCCGGAACCCTGGGTAGCGGGGCAGGCCAGCGTTCGCGCTTCGGTGCGGGTCACCAATCTGTCGGGACACAAGCTGCCGACCGGCTACGGCGAGGGCCGTCGCATGTGGCTGCATGTGCAGGTGCATGATGTCAATGGTGGACTGATGGCAGAAAGCGGCGCCTGGAGTCCGGGCACCGGTGTGCTGGCCCAGGATCCGCAGTTGAAGGTCTACGAGGTGTTGCAGGGAATTTGGAATACCACCACCTCGACTTGTCGGACGGTCGATGCGCAAGGACGACCCAAGTTCAACTTCGTGCTCAACAACTGCGTGGCCAAGGACAACCGAATCCCGCCGGAAGGGTTCCGCCTGTATTCGGGCGGTGACCCGCAGGGGCTGGAGATTCGCCCGGTCGGATACGTGTATCCGGAGACAGCGCCGGGCTCCGCGACGCTGGTGAACTTCGATCAGACCCCGTACCAGTTCGCGGTGCCGCCCGGCACGCCGGGGCCGCTGCAGGTTCGCGCCACCTTGCGCTTCCAGGTCTCCAGCAAGGAGTACATTGAATTTCTGCGCAACACTGCGGTGGAATCCGTGCCGCCGGTGCCGAGCGAGAACCTGATGTGCGGCCGCGACTGGAGCGTGGGCCCGGCGGACAAGTCGCGCGGCCAGTTCCTGTTCGATCTGTGGAGCGACCCGGCGCTCGGCAAGTCGCCGCCGGTCGACATGGTGACCCAAACCGTTGCAACACCCGCTCCCTGAGGAGACCCGTTGTGCGCAGTTTTCATGAGTACCTTTCGCGTGGTCTGCTGTGCGGCGTCGCGGCAGTCGCCATCTCGGCCTGCGCCACGCTGCAGCACGACGGCGGGCGTAGCCCGACCTTGGCCCATGTGCCGTTCGTGAAGTTGCCGGATGGCCATGAAGCCGTGCTGGTACGCAGTTTCGGCGACGAGCAGAAGACGCCCGTTGGCGACCGCCGAGTGCAGGTCGAGTACCTGTGGGACTACACCGACGCGGTGGCGCGACGGCGCACCCTCGACAGCGCCGGCGCAGTAATCGAAGATCAAACCGAACCGGCGCGTACGCTCAGCGCCACCAAGTCGGAACTCGATTGGGCGATCATGCTCATCAAGGCAAACCGCGAAGTTGCCGTGAAACTGGTGCCCGATGTGGTCTATTATGGTGGCTTCAGCTTTCGCGAGTCAGGGCATCCTGAGTGCGATCTGCGCTCGCGCTGCATTCATGTAATAGGTTCCAGGGATGGTGGCCGCCGCAAGGTGTTCCACGCATTGGTCGATCTACAGACCTCGCGCGTGGTCGCTCCCGACTACGATCCCGCCCTCGGCGGACTCGATGACACCATCCCGCAATAGGAATCTGCATGCTCACGCGAATTCTGTTCCGCCTCGCCGGATCGCTGCTCGTCGCAACGGCGATAGTGCCGGCTACAGCATATGCACAGGGTGGTGCGCCAACATGCGTAGCGCCCGAGACCCTGCTTGAGTGGCCTGCAGCGAACCCGGTCTGGCGCCTGTGCTGGCTGCGGCCGAGCCAGAGCTCAGGTCCACAGGGATCTGGGCTCGAGCTGCGCAACGTTTACTACAACGGGCGACTGGTGCTCAAGCGCGCTCACTCACCGGTGCTGTTTGCCGAGTACACGACCAGCACCTGCTACCGCGATTGGAAGGATTTCAACACCAGCTTTCTCGCCGAGGCCGCGATGCGCAACACGCTTGGTGTGCGCAGCATGTTCGGTCCCACGTCTAGTTGCGACCGTTCCAACGAGCCGACCATCGCCTATGGCGCCTGCCCTTTCCAGATTCCGGGGCGAAGCAGTGCCGACTGCTTTTCGGGTGTCTCAATCGAGGACCGCGGTGATTTTGTCGAGCTCACCACCCAGTACAATGCGGCTTGGTACTCGTATGCTTCTCGCTTCCGCCTGTATGCAGACGGCGCCATCGATCCTGAGTTCGGGTTCGGCAACTTCGACGGCACGAACAACGGCATCACCCATTGGCACCACAACTACTGGCGTCTCGATTTCGATATCGAGGGCGCCGACAACGACGTGATCTACGAGAGCAATGTATTGCAGTCCAGCGAGTTCGCTTCGCTTCGCTGTAACAGCTCAACGATCCCCGCATGTGCCACGGAGCGCACCTGGGAAGTTCGTGATTCGGTGACCGGACGCGGTTATCGTGTCATGCCAACTGCAGCCGACTACGTGTCTCCGACCAATCAGTCCGGGCGCAATTTTCATGTGCGCGACGTGATCGGCACCCAGTACATCGCGGGTGAGTTCGGCGATCGTCCGAACAACAATCTGAACGATTGCATTTTCGCACATGCCGCGTTGGCCAACGCTGGCGATATCGGTGGCGTTGGCGGGGCGGGTTCCGACGTGGTCCTTTACTACCGCGTTGGCGTGCGGGATCGGACCAACGTGGGTGCAGGCACCCAGGACTCGATGATCTGCAAGCGCGCCGGACCGGCGCTGGTGCCGACCGGCGACTGGTCGCCAGCGGTGTTCAAAAACGGCTTCGAAGCGCCCTGATCGACTGCAGCACCCAGCGACCGTAATGCGGTCGCTGGATCTCAACGCCGTGCGCCGGTCGGAAATCCGACACCTCTGCGCGGATTTGCGGCTCAGTTGTGCATCCGTTGTCTTCGAGCCGGCGTAAGCTTCTGTGATGGAGCGGCCCGGTTGTGCTTGCCTTCAGTTGCGCCGTTCGGCGCCACACAGCGGAGTTGGCGATGAATTCTTCGGACGTTTCAACTCGCAGACTGTTGGCGCTTCTGCTGGCGGTCTCCTGCACTGCAGCAACGGCTGCCGATCCGCTCGCCAATCCGGCCAGCGCTGTCCCTGAAATAGCCGCCGATGCGGTCGCAGCAAGCGACCTGCGCAACTGGGCTGCGCGCGGTGGCAGCATCGGCCTGCGGGTCAACGCCGATCTGTTGCGTCAGTTTGGCGCCACGCTGAGTACGCAGCGCAAGGCAGATATTCATGGGCGCGTTCACTTTGGACTGCGCGACGACGCGCTGCAGTTCAGCGCGCACTACGGCACCATCCGCGGCTTCGATAGCGGCGCGTTGACCACCCGCGAGGGCTTCGTGCTGTCGCGCGGCGACCAGCGCGAGCAGCTCGCATGGTTCGCGCTCACGCCGACCGCCGATGCGCCGCGCTCGA
>JBBSDI010000288.1:0-4927 GCA_038249585.1 Lysobacterales bacterium
CGTTACTTGTCGGACGCCCACATCTTTGTTCTCCAGGGATTGTCTCAAGACCACATCGCCCTCCATGACTTGCCTCAAGCCACCTCCTCGTTGTGGGAGCCGGCATGCCGGCGACAGCAGCACCGATGGCTTGCCCCGGTCGCTGCCATGGCACTGCTACGGGTCCGCGGTGCTGCGGGAGTTCCGCGCACGCCCGTGCTGTCGGCCTTTGGCCGGCCGCCACGCGGTGCCCCGGTCCACCCAACCCCATGACCTCTTTGCCTTTTCCGAACGTGATGGCTATACTTCGCGGCTTGTTTTTCGCCAGCTCCAGCCAAAGGTCGCGTCATGAAAGTCCTGTCCTCATTGAAGTCAGCCAAGACCCGTCACCGTGACTGCAAGGTGGTTCGTCGTCGTGGCAAGCTGTTCGTGATCTGCAAGTCGAATCCGCGGTTCAAGGCGCGTCAGCGCTGAGTTGTGCGCTGCGGTCTGCCGACTGCAGCGCCCGCAAATCGCATAAGCAAAAGGGCCGGCGAAAGCCGGCCCTTTTGCGTGCGTGTGGCTGTTGCTCATGGTTCCCGCCATTCGAGGCACTGCCGGGCAGCGACAACAATCGCTCGACCGACGGCAGGGACGTATGCGCATGACGTGTTCGGCCGTCGGTGCATAATGCGCACCACCCTGCCCCGGTAATGCAGGCGCCGGCCGGCGATTGACAGGCCGGGCGCTGCCGAAGGGGCGAGAGGTTCGTGGAACCGTCACCCGCATTCTGCTAATAATCGCGCTGAATCAGGTGCCGCAGTCGCCAACGGAGACCAGCCATGCAAGCCATCATTCGATCCGCCCTGACATCCGCAGTACTGGCCGCAGGCGTGTTCGCACTACCTGCCAGCGCCGACAACCTGAGAATGCAGGGCTCGACGTATACCAGCAGCATGCCCGCCCGCGGCACCCACATGAATACGGTGCTGCGCCAATTCGGGCAGCCGAGCCAGCGTCTGGCAGCCGTGGGCGGCGGCGTGCCGCAGCAGCCGCCGATCACGCGCTGGGTGTATCCCGGCTACACGGTGTACTTCGAGCGTGAGATGGTGATCTCGGCGGTAGCCAACCGCAGCGTGGCGCAGCCGTCCGCGTCCGCACCACCGCAGTAGGTTTGGCCTCGATGTCGCTTTGGCGCCTGCCGGCCGAATGGGAGCCGCAGGACGGGGTTCTGCTGGCCTGGCCCCATGAGGGCACCGACTGGGCGCCCACCCTTGCCGCGGTCGAGGGCAGCTACGTGGCGCTGCTGACCGCCATCGCGCGCCATTCGGCGGTGCTGCTGGTGGTGGCCGATGCGACGCTGGAAAGCCGTGCCCGAGCGCTGCTCGAGCGAGCTGGCGCGCGCCTGGATCGCGTGCGATTCCTGCAAGCGCCCTACGACGACACCTGGTTGCGCGACTCCGGGCCCATCACCCTGACCAACGGCACGCGCTTCCGGCTGCTCGATTTCCGCTTCACCGGTTGGGGCGGCAAGTTCGAAGCCTCGCGCGACGATCTGCTGGTGGAATCGCTCGCAGCGACGGGTCTGTTCGGCGCACAGGAGCGACTGCGGATCGACTGGGCGTTGGAAGGCGGCGCGATCGAGAGCGACGGCGAGGGCACCATCCTCACCACCTGGCGCTGCCTGCACCAGCGGCATCCCAAGCTCACTCGTGCGGAACTCACCGAGCATCTGACGCGCGATCTGGCCGCGCAGCGCGTGCTGATCCTCGAACGCGGCTGGCTGCAGGGCGATGATACCGATGCGCATATCGACACCTTGGCGCGCTTTGCGCCCGGCCAGCACATCGTGTGGCAGGGCTGCGACGACCGCACAGATGTGCACCATGAAGAACTCCACGCGATGGGTGTCGAGCTGGCGGCGCTGCGCACGCTGGACGGCGCGCCCTATCGCCTGAGCCCCCTGCCCTGGGCGCAGCCGATCCGCGACGCCGACGGGCGCCGGCTGGCCGCCTCCTACGCCAATTTCCTGGTCATCGATGGCGCGGTGCTGATGCCGGCCTACGACGATCCGGCGGACGCTGCCGCGCTCGCGGTACTGGGCGCTGCGTTTCCGGGTCGCGAGGCGATTGCGGTACCCTGCCGGCCCCTGATCGAACAGAACGGCAGCCTGCATTGCCTGACGATGCAGTTGCCGCGCGGAGTATTGAATGACTGCAAAGACCCTGCGCGTCGCGCTGCTGCAGGAGCGTAATCGCGGCAGCATCGAAGCGAACCTGGCGGCCATTGAAGTGGCCACCGCGCGGGCTGTCGTCGACGGTGCGCAGTTGGTGCTGCTGCAGGAGCTGCACAACGGCCCGTACTTCTGCCAGCACGAGAGCGTGGATGAGTTCGATCGCGCCGAGGCGATCCCGGGCGACAGCAGCGAGCGGCTGTCCGCACTCGCCCGCCGCCATGCGGTCGTGCTGGTCGCTTCGCTGTTCGAGCGCCGCGCTGCGGGGCTGTATCACAACACCGCGGTGGTCTTCGACACCGACGGCAGCCTGGTCGGCAAGTACCGCAAGATGCACATCCCGGACGATCCGGGTTTCCTCGAGAAGTTCTACTTCACGCCGGGCGATCTCGGCTTCACGCCGATCGACACCAGTGTCGGCCGCCTCGGGGTACTGGTGTGCTGGGACCAGTGGTATCCGGAAGCAGCACGCCTGATGGCGCTGGCCGGTGCCGAACTGCTGCTGTATCCGACTGCGATCGGTTGGGATCCGGCCGATGCCGATGCGGAGAAAGCGCGCCAGCGCGAGGCGTGGATCACCGTGCAGCGCGGCCACGCGGTGGCCAATGGCCTGCCGCTGCTGGCGGTCAATCGGTGCGGCTTCGAAGCCGCGCCCGACGGCTCGGGGCGTGGCATCCAGTTCTGGGGCTCGAGCTTCGTCGCCGGCCCGCAGGGCGAGTTCCTGGCGCGGGCCGGCGAGTCCGAGCCGGAACTGCTGGTATGCGATATCGATCTGGCGCGCAGCGAATCGGTGCGCCGCATCTGGCCATTCCTGCGCGACCGCCGCATCGATGCCTACGGCGATCTGCTGCGGCGCTATCGCGATTGACAGCACGCGCTGGCCGCCTCTGCCGCATGCGGCGGATTGTTTCTGCCGCATGCAAGGCACCCTGACCCGATGACGATTACCAGCAGCGAATTCGATGGCCAGCCGGTCCGGCGCGTTGAGCGCGACGGCGCGCAGATCGTGCTGCTCGGCACCGCGCACGTCTCGCGCGCCAGCGTCGATGCGGTACACGCCCTTGTCGCTGCCGAAACTTTCGACGCGATTGCCGTGGAACTTTGCGCGCCGCGCGCCGACGCGATCCGCAATCCCGGAGCGATTCGCGAACTGGACTTGTTCCGCGTGCTGCGCGATGGCCGCGCGGGGGTGGTTGCAGCGGGGCTCGCGCTCGGGGCCTACCAGCGTCGTCTCGCCAAGCAGTTCGGCATCGAGCCGGGTGCCGAGATGAAGGCGGCGATGGAGATCGCCGCTGCCCGCGACCTGCCCTGCTGGCTGGTCGATCGCGACGTCGGCATCACCCTGCGTCGCTCGCGCGCGGCGGTCGGGTGGTGGGAGCGGGCCAAGCTCAGCAGCGGACTTCTGGCAGGCTTGCTCGACGATAGCGACGTCGACGAGGCGCAGATCGAAAAGCTCAAACAGGGCGACGTGCTGGAGGGCGCATTCACCGAGTTCGCCAGTTCCTCTCCGCCGCTGTTCGAGGCCCTGATCGCCGAGCGCGATCGCTACATGGCGGCACGCGTGCGCGAAGAACTGGCGGGTTCGGGTGCGCGCAAGGTGCTGGTGGTCATTGGCGCTGGCCATCTGGACGGCATGGCGCAGGCACTGGATACGCAGCACGATGCGCCGGCGGTGGTGCTTGCGCCGTTGCGGGCAGAGCCGCCACCCTCGTCGTTCGGCCGCTGGTTCGGGATCGCGCTGCTGGTGCTGGTGGTGGGCGGTTTTGCGTGGGCCTTCACCCAGAGCGCCAGCGTAGGCATCGAGACGGTCATGATCTGGGTGCTGACCACCGGCATTCTTGGCGCCATTGGTGCTGCGGTCGCGGGCGCGCATCCGCTGTCGATACTCGCCGCATTCATCGCCTCGCCGATCACACCGCTGCATCCGGCACTGGCCTCCGGCATGGTCAGCGGTGCGGTTGAACTATGGGTGCGCAAGCCGCGGATCGGCGACTTCGAGAGCCTGCGCGACGATATCGACAGCGTGCGCGGCTGGCGCCGTAACCGCGTATCGCGCGTATTCCTGGTGTTCTTCCTGACCAGCCTCGGCACTGCTGCAGGTGTGTGGATCGCCGGCTTGCGTCTGCTGGGTCGGTTGGTTTGATCTGGCATTGCGGTGGGTCGAAACCCACCCCCTCAGTGACGCCAGACCTCGCCCTCGCAGGGCGGGGCGTTCCCGACCCGCCGTCCAGGTCGCCGCAAGCGCGATCAATCCGAAGCAACCGCCGACGTGCCTCCCGTCGTTGGCCTGGTGCCGATCCGGCGCAGCCAACTCGACGTGCCGATGCGCATGTCGTCTAGCATCGCGTAGATGGTCGGCAGGAACAGCAGGCTGACCACGGTGGAGAACAACAGGCCGCCCACGATGGCGCGTGCCATCGGAAAGTACGGCGGTCCGCCGCCGCCGAGCTGGGAACCACTGAAGCACAATGGCAGCATGCCGAGAATCGTGGTGCCCATGGTCATCAGGATCGGGCGTAGTCGCTCCTTGGCGCCTTCCACCAGCGCCTCGGTGCGCATCATGCCCTCGCGGCGCCGGTTGTTGATGTGTTCGATCATCACGATGCCGTTGTTGACCACCACGCCCATCAGCACCAGGATGCCGATCGAGGCCATGATGCTGAACGAGGTTCCGGTCAGCGCAAACAGCCAGATCACACCAAGTGCGGAAAACACCACGCCACTCATGATCGCGGC
>JBBSDI010000289.1:0-4926 GCA_038249585.1 Lysobacterales bacterium
GCTCGGCGACGGCGCGCACGCGTTTCGCCTGCGCGCCACCGATCGCCACGGCAATCGCGTCGAACTGCCGGAGCGCCCGTTCGTGGTCGACGGCACGCGGCCGGTGATCGCCATCGGCGGCGTCATCGAAGGGCAGATCGGTTCGCAGGACGTTGTCCCGACGATCGCCATCACCGACGTGCACCCGGACCCGACGCAAGACGTCCGTAGCGTCGATGGCCAGCCGTATGTCGCCGGTACGCCGATCGTCGGGGAGGGCGCGCACGTGCTGTTCGTGCGTGCGATCGACCGCGCGGGCAATCGCGCCGAGCGCACGCTGCGATTCACGATTGATCGCTCAGCGCCGCCGTTGCAGTTCGCGGCGCCGACCGATGGCACCGCGACAACGGCAGCTGCGGTCGATGTGCGGCTCACTACCGAAGCCGGGGCGACGGTCGCCCTGCAGGTGGGCGCCTACGCCGCGCAGGCGCTCGCCGCGCCCTCGGGCGAGGTCATCTTCCCCGCCGTCCCCTTGCAGCTGGGTTCGAACCTGCTGCGCGCGCGGGCCAGCGATGTCGCGGCCAACCAGAGTCCCGAGCGCTCGATCACGGTTGTCCGCAACAACGTTGGCAACGGCACGCTGCTCGGCACGATCCAGGTCGCAGCGGAAATTGATCGCGGCGCGGCCCTGGCTGTCGCGGTGCAGCTGCGCAACGAAACGGGCGATGTGCTGGTGCAGCAGCGTTTTCGGCTGCGGGTATTCGGACCCGGTGGCTCGCCGCTGCTGGACAGCCGTGAGTTTGTGCGCGACTTCGCCGCCGGCGCCACCGCCAACGAAGCGATCGCACTGGCCACGGGCGCGTGGCCGCCGGGCCAGTCCACGCTGCTGCTCGATGCCCAGATCGCCGGTGGTTGGCAGCAACTCGCAGCGGCCGTGATCCAGGTCGTCGATGGCACGCCGCCGCTGCTCGCAGTGCTGGCACCAACCGTGGATGCGGTGCTGCGCAACCCGGTTCGCGTCGAGGCGAACGCAAGCGACCCCGGCAGTCCGCCGCCCGGAGTTCGCGCACGCATCGCCCTTGGTCCGTGGTTGGACCTCATCCGCGACCCAGGCGATGCATCGCGCTTCACGCGCGATCTGTTGCCGCTGGCCGAGGGCAGTTATCGGCTCGACCTCGAAGCGCGCGACGATGCCGGCAACGTCACCACTGCAGCGCCCCGCGTATTCGCGGTCGATGAGAGTCCTCCGGTGATCGGCTTCGGCGGAGTGGCCGACGGCGCGGTGAGTAACGCGGCAAGCCTGGTGCCCACGGTGTCGGTGGTCGACCTGCACCCAGGCACACTCACGACCACGCTCGATGGCCAGCCCTGGACGTCCGGAACGCCGGTGGCCAACGAAGGCGAGCGCCGCATCGACGCGGTCGCTATCGACCGTGCCGGCAATCAGGCCACGGCGACGCTGCGATTCACGATCGACCGCACGCCGCCCGTGATCCTGTTGCTGGCGCCGCCCGACGGTGCGGTCGTGGCGCTGGATCGCGTTACGGTGCTCGGCCAGACCGAAGCGCTCTCCGGGGTCCGCGTGGCCAGCGGGGCCTACAGCGTGCTGCTGACCGCCGATGTCGATGGCGCGTTCACGGCACCCGACGTGCCGCTTGCAATCGGTGTCAATGCAATCACCGCCCAGGCGACCGATCGTGCCGGCAACGTCGGTCCGTTTGCGACGCGCAATGTACGCTATTCGCCGAACGCTGGTGCCACGCTGGATGCCACGCTGTCGATCGCGCCGGTCGACGGCGAGCCCGGCGCAACGCCACGAGCTACCTGGACGCTGCGCAATCCCGGTCCGGCGGCGATCGTCGCGCTGCGCGTGCGCCTGAGCTTCCAGCGCGTGGCCGCGGCCACGCCGGCGGTGGTGCAGAACCTGAGCGTTTCGCTGGCGCCCGGGGCAAGCATGCCGGGGTCGGCCGACCTCGACACCAGCGGCCGTGCACTCGGTGCCTACGAAGCGGTGATCGAGGCCGAGCTCACCGCTGGCGACGGCTCGCTCGGCTGGGCGCGCATCGCCGCCGCGCCCTACGCGGTAGTGGATCGCACGCCGCCGCAGGTGGCCTTCCTTGCGCCAGCTGCGTCGAGCGTGCATGGCACGGCGGTGAGTGTGCAGGTGGAGGCCCTCGATGCGCTCAGCGCAATCGCGCAGGTCGAGGCCCGTGTGTCCGGCGGGCCGTGGCTGGCGCTCACGCCGGTGCCGGGCGCTCCCGGCCAGTTCGCCGCCAGCCTCGACGCCCTTGCCGACGGGCCGACCACGCTTCAGGCGCGCGCCACCGACCACGCCGGCCAGCTGGGCAGCGCGGTGCCGCGCGCGGTGACGATCGACCGCGTCCCGCCGGGCATTGTCATCGGCGGTGTGCCACCCCAGGACCCGCCCGTCAACACTCCGGTGCAGCCGACCGTCACCGTGCAGGACGCCACCGCAGTCCAGACCGTGGTCACCCTCGATGGTCAGCCCTATGTGCAGGGCACGCCGGTAACCGCGGACGGCGCGCATGTCCTGCGCGTGGTGGCGACCGACGCGGCGGGCAACGCCAGCGAGGCGGAAGCGCGATTCACCATCGACCGCACGCCGCCGGTGGTGACCATCACGCAGCCTCCGCCCGGCACGCAGACGCCGCAGCCGATCATTCTGGTCGCCGGGCAGACCGAGTCGCGCGCCACCGTGCGCATCGCTGTTGGCGCCGTCCAGCAAGACGTCGTGGCCGACATCAAGGGCGCCTTTGCGCTCGCCGACGTGCCGCTTTCGATCGGCAGCAACACGATCACGGCTTCGGCCCGCGATCGCGCCGGCAACCAGGGCGCGCCTGCCAGCGTGCTCGTGGTCCGGACCGGAGCGCCGGCCGCGCAGTTCGAGGGACGCATCGATCTGGTCGCCAAGATATGGGAGGCCGGCGAGCCATTGCCGGTACCGGCGAGCATGCGCAACACCAGCAGCGCGGCAGCGACCGCGGCGCGCTTCCGCCTGGTCGTGCAGACCGTCGAGGGCGGCACGCTGGTGGCTTCCGCGCTGGCGACCGCCGACGTTGCCGCTGGCGCGACGATCCTGCGCCAGTTCGACTTTGCCACCATTGCGTGGCCGCAGACCGAGCTGCGCCTGGTGCTGCAGCACGATCGTGGTATCAGCGGCGCGCCTGACTGGGTGATGCTCGACGATCACCTGCTGGCGCTGGATGGCAGCTGCTTCCAGGCGCGGCTGTTCGCCGATGGCTTCGAGTCCGGCGCGCCGGCGCGCCTGTTCGGCGACGGATTCGAGCCCTGTACCGGCGTGGCGCTGCCTGCGCGACCTGCGCTCGCAAGCGCAGTGGCAATGCCGCGCGCGATGCCGATGGTCGCACCTTCCAGGCATCCGCTACCGGCGCCCTCTCCATGGCTGCCGTCATACCAACCGGTCGCCATGCTCGGCCCCCGCGTGCCCGCTCCGCCGTTGGCGGTCGTTGCGGCGCGGTGGACAGCAATCCTCCAGCGCACTGGGTCGAACAGGGAGCGATGGACATGATGCGCGCTGCGGGACTTCTGTTCGCGGTGCTTTGGACCGCCTCGGCGGCGGGCGCCGATGCAGCCCCGGCCGTGCTGGATCGTCTGCTGCACGGCGAGGACCTCGGCGCGCTGGTCGCCGAGCGCGGTCTACCACTGGTCGACCCAGCGAAAGCCGCAACAGCCGCGTCTGCGGCGGCCGGCGGGACATCCGGTGCAGTGCATGCGCTATGGCAGGACGCCTTGCGTCTGTCGACACTGATGCCTGCAGATCCAGGCTTCGCGCAAGGCCTGCGGGATGCAGTTCGCGCGGTGGAGGCAGCGGACCTGCTGCTCGATGCGCGCCTGAGTCAGGTCAAGACGCTGGCCGCCGAGCGCGGTGTGGCCATCCGCGCCGCGCCGCGAATCGAGGCTTGGCGTGCGCGCTTGGATGAGCTGCAGCGGCCGCTGCGCGAGTCGGCTTCAGCGGTCGAGGCCCGCCCCGATCCCGTGCTGGCGCAGCGCCTTGCTACTGCCTTGCGCACCGTATTGGCTCCGATGCAGTCCCCGCCGCCCATCCTCGCCGCCGGCATCTTGCCCAACCACCGCCCGCGCATCGCGCCGGGTGTGCCGTCGAGCGGCCCCGTGATCGTGCCGAGCTACGCGCGCGCGGACGCGGGCGAGCCCATGCCCGACGACCGCGCACCCTCCGTGGACGCCGGCTTCTCCGATGCCGTCCTGCAACAGGCCGCGGCGCTGGGACACGATGCCGCGCGCATCTTCGACTTCGTGCGCGGCCAGATCGACACCCAGTGGTACGGCGGCTCGATGAAGGCGCCCGATCAGGTGCTGCACACGCGCGCGGGCAACGATGTCGACCAGGCGCGGCTGCTGATTGCGATGCTGCGCGCCAGCGGTGTGGGTGCGCGCTATGTGCGCGGCGTGGTGCGCGCGCCGAGGGCGGATCTCGCACGTCAACTCGCGGTGGCCGAGGCCAAGATCGAGCAAGCCCTGCGCGTGGCCGGCATCCCCGCGCGACCTCTGGTATCCGGCGGCACCATCACCGCATTCGAGTTCGAGCACGTCTGGGTGTCGGCCTTTGTGCCGTTCGGCGGCTATCGTGGTGCCGCGGTCGACCGCAGCAGCCCGGTCTGGGTGCCGCTGATGCCGGCGCTCAAGCCCTACCGCTTCACGCCGGCCAGCGGGGCGACCACGCTCGCCGCGCTCGCAGCGACCGCGTGGATCGACGCACAGCTTGCCACCTCAGGCGATGCGCTTCCTCTGGCCCGTCTGCGCGCGGCGCTGGACGCGCACTTCGCCGCACAACTGCCGCCTTCGACGCTGGAGGCGCAAGGCCCGCTGCATGCCAACGATGCCGGTGTGCTCGGGCTGTTGCCGGCTGCTACCGCGCATCCGGTACTGCGCGTGCTCGCCGAGAAC
>JBBSDI010000290.1:0-4912 GCA_038249585.1 Lysobacterales bacterium
GCAATCGGTCGGCACCACGTCGAAGCCGGCGCCCGGCAGCACCACGATGCCGCGTTCCTGCGCCTGCCGATGATGCCCGTGGCAGTGCGCGAACACCTCGATCTCGCCGGTGATGTCCAGATAATGCGCGCCTGTCGCGAGGCACGCTTGAAGCATCGGCGCGCAGGTTGCCGAGAACGGGCCGGCGCAGTGCAACACCACGCCGACGCCGTTGAGTCCGGCACATGCGGTCGCCGGGTGGGCCAGATCGAAGGCGCGTGCGGGCAGCCCGTGCTGCGATGCCAGCGCATGCACCGCGCTCGCATTGCGCCCGGCGACGATCGGTCGATGGCCGCGCCGCACCGCCTCGTCGAGGATCATGCGACCGGTATAGCCGTTGGCGCCGTAGATCATCCATTCGGGCGCCGGCGGCGGCGCTGCCGCCGGTGCGTCTGCGGCGAGGGCATCCGGCGTGCGCTCGGGCTTGGGATCGGACTTCGAGCGCCGGCGCGGACTCACCGCGATACCTCGGGCGCGCGCTGACCGGTCAGCCCTATCAGCTGGCGGAAGTACACATCCGGCAGGAAGCGCTTCAGGCGCCAGCGCCAGCGCTCGGCGGTGGTGGGCAGGATCAGGAAAGTGCCGACCTTTGCCTGCGCGAAGACCGCCGCGGCGATGTCATCGGCACTCTCGCGCGCGGAATCCATCAATCGATTGGCCACGCCATGCATCTTCGCGCTGCCGCGGAAGTTTTCGGTCAGGTTGGTGCGAAAGAACGACGGACACACCACCGACACGCGCACGCCGCGCGGATGCAGCTCCGCGCGCAGCGCCTCCGACAGCGCCACCACGCCGGCCTTGGCCACCCCGTAGCTCATGATGCCCGGCGCACCAGCCAGCCCCGCGAACGAAGCGACATTGATGATCTGCCCCGCACCGCGCGCGCGCATCGCCGGCGCGAACAGCCGGCATCCGCGCACCACGCCGAGCAGGTTCAGGTTCAGCATCCAATGCCACTCGTCCATCGGCGCATCGATCAGGCTGCCGCCGGAGGCGACGCCGGCGTTGTTGACCAGCACGTCGAGCGTGGGCCAGCGCGCGATGAGCGCATCGTGCAGGGCGGCCATCGCCGCATCGTCGCCGATATCGCAGGCCAGTGCGAAGTGCGGGTCGCCCCCGAGCAACGCGAGCGTTTCCTGCGCGCGATCGAGGCGGATATCGGCGCAGCACACCGCGTATCCGGCGCTGGCGTAGCGGCGCGCGAGCGCGCGACCGAGGCCGGATCCGGCACCGGTGATCAATACAGTCGCCTGCGTCATGGGTCCTTGGGGCGTTTGTTATGCTGGGAGGATTGTACGTGTAGCACCGTGGGCTGCGCCCACGGTGCCGTGCGGCAGTCCACCACGCCTGCCATCTGAGCGGAGTTTCCATGCAGCAGAAACTGTTCGACCTGACTGGCAAGACCGCGATCGTAACCGGCGCTTCGCGCGGTATCGGCCAGGCAACCGCACGCTTGCTGGCGTCGTTCGGCGCGCACGTGATCGTGTCCAGCCGCAAGCTCGATGCCTGTGAAGCGGTGGTCGAGGCGATCCGCGCCGAGGGCGGGGTGGCCAGCGCGATCGCCGCCCATATCGGCGATGCAGCGGCCGTCGATGCGCTGTTCCAACAGGTCGCCGACCGCGGGTTGTTTCCCGACATCCTGGTCAACAACGCGGCGGCCAATCCGTACTTCGGCCCGATGCTCCAGATGGGCATGGAGGCCTTCGACAAGACCGTCGAGGTGAACATCCGCGGCTATTTCTACACCACGCTCAAGGCCGCGGAAGTGATGCGCGAACGCGGTGGTGGCGCGGTGGTGAACGTCGCCTCGGTCAACGGCCGCCGCGCGGCCGCGCTGCAGGGCGTCTACTCGATGACCAAGGCCGCGATCCTGTCGATGACGGAGGGCTGGGCCAAGGAACTGGCGCAGTACGGCATCCGCGTCAACGCCGTGCTACCGGGGCTGACCGATACCCGCTTCGCCAGCGCGCTGACCGGCAACGAGCAGATCCTCAAGCAATTCCTGCGCATGGTGCCGCTGGGGCGCGTCGCGCAGCCCGACGAGATCGCGCCGATGATCGCCTTCCTGTGCTCGCCTGCGGCCAGCTACATCACCGGCGCGAGCTTCGCGGTCGATGGTGGCTACCTCGCCTGATCGGCTCGACGGCGGGCGCTTGGCTGCGCGCTCGGAGCAGCTGCGCCCGGACTGGACTGGCGCAAGGCGGCTCACCGACCGCGGGGTTGCACTCGGGCTAAGCTAGCCTCTGACCCATGTCGCCGCCCACGCCCCCATGCGCGTTCCCGTCCTGCTCATGCTGCTCGGTCTTGCGATGACCGCCCACGCCGAACCGCTGACCATTGCGCGACTGTTTGCCGATCCGCCACTCTCCGGACCGGCACCGCGACTGCTCAAACTGGCACCCGATGGTGCCCGCGTGACCTTTCTGCGCGGCCGTGCGGACGACCAGAACCGGCTCGACCTGTGGGAATACCGGATCGCCGATGGCAGCACCCGGCGGCTGGTGGATGCCGATCTGCTGGCAGCGGGCGCCGAGACCTTGTCCGATGCGGAGAAAGCACGCCGCGAACGCGCGCGGATCGCCGCGTTCAGCGGCATCGTCGAGTACTTCCACGCGCCGGATGGCTCCGCGATCCTGTTTCCGCTCAATGGCGGGCTGTATCTTTTCGACCTGCGCCAGCGCGAAGGCGACGCGGTGAGAGAGCTGACCCGCGCTGCCGACGGCTTTGCGACCGATCCGAAGATCTCGCCGCGCGGCCGCTACGTGTCGTTCGTGCGCGGGGGCGCGCTGTGGGCGATCGACCTGCAGTCGGACCGCAAGTTCCGCCTCTCGCCCAGTGCCGAGGGAACCGTGGCCTACGCGGTGGCCGAGTTTGTCGCGCAGGAAGAGATGGACCGCCTGACCGGCTACTGGTGGGCGCCGGACGAATCGGCCGTGGCCTATACGCGGATCGATGAGGCCGCCGTGCCGCTGGAGCGACGCTTCGAGATCTACGCCGACCGCACTGCCGTGATCGAGCAGCGCTATCCGGCCGCCGGCAAGCCCAACGTCGGCATCGCACTGTTCGTGCAAAGCATCGTCGCGCCGTTGAAGGCAGACCCGTCCGAGCTGCCCGCTGCCACAGTGATCGATCTCGGGCCCGAAGCCGACATCTACCTCGCACGGGTGAACTGGCTCGACGCGAATCGGCTGAGCTTCCAGCGCCAGTCGCGCGACCAGCGCAGGCTCGATCTGGTGCTGCACGACCTGCGCGATGGCCAGCAGAAGACACTGCTCACCGAAACCAGCCGCACCTGGATCAACCTGCATGACGACCTGCGCTGGGTTCCGCGCAGCGATACCTTCCTGTGGTCGTCCGAGCGCACTGGCCGCAAGCAGCTGTACCTGTATGGGCTCGACGGCAAGCTCAAGCGACAAATCACCGATACGCCGTGGGCGATCGAAAACGTACTCGCGCTGGATACGCGCAAGCGCGTGGTCTACGTGCACGCACCGGGCCCCGATGCGCTGCAGAAACACGTTTTCGCGCAGCGCCTGGACGCTGGCCAGGCGCGGCAGGTGACCACCGAAGATGGTTGGCATGAGGCCGTGTTCTCCGCCAATTCCAGCGTCTTCGTGACCACCCACTCGGCGCCAGACACGCCGCCGCGGGTGCGCCTGTTCGCGGCCGATGGCAGCGAGCGCGCAGTACTTGAGGCCAATGCGCTCGACGCAGCGCACGCCTATGCGCCGTTCCGCGCCGGCCATATCGCGCCCGAATACGGCACGCTTGCGGCGGCCGATGGCCAGACGCTGCACTACGCAGTGTTCAAGCCGACCGGTTTCGATCCGGCGCGCCGCTATCCCGCGATCGTGCGCTTCTACGGCGGCCCCGGCCGCCAGTTCGTGCGCCGCGACTGGACCGTTGGCGTCAACACGGGTGCCACCGACCTGCTCAGCCAGGTTTGGGCGCAGCGCGGTTACGTGGTCTTCGCGCTCGACAACCGCGGCACGCCGCGCCGCGGCAAGACCTTCGAAGACCCGCTGTTCCGCAGCATGGGAACCCTCGAGGTGGCCGACCAGCGGCTCGGCCTCGAATGGCTGGCCGCACAAGCGTGGGTGGATGCAGGACGTATCGGCGCCTTCGGCTGGAGCTATGGCGGCTATCTGAGCCTGATGCTGCTGGCCAAGAGCGGCGATCTGGTCCACGCCGCTGCTGCGGTCGCGCCGGTCAGCGACTGGTCGCTGTACGACACGCACTACACCGAGCGCTACATGGACCACCCGGACGCCAACGTCGAGGGCTATCGCGCCGGCAACGTGCTCGCGCACGCCGATGCGATCGACGGCAAGCTATTGCTGGTGCACGGCATGGCCGACGACAACGTGCTGTTCACCAACAGCACCACGCTGATGGCAGCCCTGCAGGCGCGCGCCTTCCCGTTCGAGCTGATGACCTACCCCGGCGGCAAGCACGGCCTGGTCGGCACCCCGATCCGCACCCACGTGTACGAGGCGATCGACGGATTCTTCGCGCGCGCACTGGCGCCGCCACCCGAGTGATCGCGGCTGTGGGAGCCACCCCAGATGGCATGGCTGGCCATGGCAGCACCTTCTTTCTGTGGGAGCTGCCATGCCAGCGACCGGGGTCGCGGCAGTAGCCGAGGGTGCCGTCGCCGGCATGCCGGCTCCCACAGATTGCATGGCTGGAGATGGCGCAGGGCTGGCGATGGCAGCACTTGCCCTGTGTGGGAGCTGCCATGGCAGCGACAGGAGTCGCGGCAGGAGTGGCGGGTGCTGTCGCCGGCATGCCGGCTCCCACAGATCGCATGGCTGGAGATGGCGCAGGACTGGCGATGGCAGCACTTGCCCTGTGTGGGAGCTGCCATGGCAGC
>JBBSDI010000291.1:0-4879 GCA_038249585.1 Lysobacterales bacterium
CGGCTGGGGTGCGTCCACGCGGCTCGATGGCGCCGACTACGGGGTGTCCGCGCAGGCCGGACGCCTCGCCGATTTCATCGCCGCACTACAGCTGGAGCGACCGATCGTGATCGGACATTCGATGGGCGGCCATATCAGCGGTGTGTTCGCAACCCGCCATCCGGAATCGCTGTCGGCGCTGGTCCTGGTCGCCTCGGCTGGCGTGCGTTTTCGCGCCAACGAATTCGCCCAGCGCGTGTTGGCCGGGCAGACGCCGTTCAACGTCGACGACCGCGCAGGCTGGGATCGGCTGCTGCATGAGCTGTTCGAGAAGCCACCATGGCTGCCACCGCGGGTGGTCGACGAGCTGGTCGCGCGCAACGTCGCCAACCATGCGTTCCACGATCGGATCATCGACGTGATCCGCCGCGGCGACGCGGCTTTCCAGCTCGAACGCGAGCTGGCGCTGCTGAAGACGCCGCTGAGCGTGATCTGGTGCGAACGCGACCGGATTCTCGATGCATCGAGTGTCGATGCGTTCCGCTACGTGCCGGGCGTGCGCATCGTGCTGCTGCCCGACTGCGGGCACATGTCGCTGATGGAAGTGCCGCACGAACTGGCTGCTGCCATCCAGCTGCCGGGCCCGCCAACGCGATAGCACGCAGCCTGGCGTGATGCGCGTGCGCGCGGCAGTGCCGGAGATGCCGGCACTGCCGCGCACGCTGCATCAGGGCGTGTTCATCCGCGCCTCGTCGGCCGCGCGGAACTCGCTATCGGCGCTCCACTGCGGTCGCTCGGCGCTGTCGGCAATGCGGCGACCGACGGCGTAGATGGCCGCGATATCCTCCAGCGTGCCGCTCAGATCCCAGTTCGGATCGAACTCGTCGCTGGTCTTGTGGTAGTGCTTGGCGGTGTAATCGGCAGCGATCGCCTTGCCGGCTTCCACGCCGCCCCCGCGCAGGTCGAATCCGCCGCGGCCGTAGAGCGCCGGCACGCCCACGCGGGCGAAGTTGAAGTGATCGGAGCGGAAATAGAATCCGCTCTCCGGGGTCGGCTCCGGCACCGCCACGCGATCCTGGGTGGCGAGCACCTCGCTCAGGATCGCATCGAGGTTCGACTGGCCAAAGCCGATCACCGAAAAATCCTTGGCGCGGCCGTGTACCGGCAGCGCATCCATGTTCAGACCCGCGACGAGATTGCGCAGCGGCACGGTCGGGTGCGCGGCGAAGTATTGCGATCCGAGCAGGCCGGATTCTTCCAGCGTGGGCAGGAAGAACAGGATCGATCGCTTGGGCTTGCTCGCATCGCGCACGAAGGCCTCGGCAATCTCCAGCACTGCCGCGGTTCCGGTGGCGTTGTCGACCGCACCGTTGAAGATCTTGTCGCCATCGGGGGCCGAGAACGTGCGGCCGAGGTGGTCCCAGTGCGCCATGAACACGACCACCTCATCGGGGCGTTCGCTGCCCGGCAGCAGGGCGAGCACGTTGTCCGAGCTGGCAGTGCGCACGACCGTGTCGAACGCCACGCTTGCGCTGGCGTTGAGCGCAACGGCCTTGAAGCCGCGCTGGTCGGCGGCGCGACGCTGCTCCTGCAAATCCAGGCCGGCGGCGGAGAACAGTTCGGTTGCCGCGTCGCCGCGGATCCAGCCCTGGAATGCGAGACGCAGGTTGGGATCCTCGCTGGTCGGCAAGTCGAACGATGGTCCGCCCCAACTGTTCTGCACCACTTCCCAACCGTACGAGGCCGCTTCGGTATCGTGCACGATGATCGCGCCGATGGCACCTTGCCGCGCGGCCTCCTCGAACTTGTAGGTCCAGCGGCCGTAGTAAGTCATCGCCATGCCCTTGAACAGGTCTGGATCCTTGCGGATGAAGCCTGGATCGTTGACCAGCATCACCACGGTCTTGCCCTTGACGTCGATGCCCGCGTAGTCGTTCCAATCCGACTCCGGCGCGTTGACGCCGTAGCCCACGAACACCAGCTCGCTCGCAGCGACCGCGACCTGCGGCTGGCCATTGCGCGTGCCGAGCACGATTTGATCGCCCCAGGCGGGCGCGATGGTCTGCTCGCCGACCTTGAAGCTGGCCGTAGCGCCCGGCTGCACGCGGGTCTCGACCATCGGCACGGCCTGGAAGTACGACTCGCCATTGCCCGGCTTCAAGCCCAGCCGCTCGAACTCGGTCTTCAGATACGTCGTGGTCATGCGCTCGCCGATGCCGCCGGGCGAGCGCCCCTCGAACTCGTCGGAGGACAGGGTCTTGATATGCGCGGCGAGGTCTTCGACGCGGATCGCTGCATCGAAGGTGTGCGGACCGTGCGGCAGCTGCGGCGCATCGGCGGCAACCGGCGCTGCCGCCGGCGTGGCCGCTGCAGGTGGCGCAGGGGGCGGGGTGGTGGCCTGCTCGCGCTGGCATGCGACCAGGGCGAGCAGGGACAGCGGAACGAGCAGACGGCGCATACGCGTGACTCCTGACGGACAGCCACAGAGTCTAGTGCGCGGCGCCGTAGTTCGATGTTATGGAGTACGGTCGCTCGCTTGGTTCGGCGCAGTCAATTCGGCGGCGTGGGCGTGTCGTAGCGGATCGCCTCGGCGCCGCGGATCGCGCCGGTCTTGGCGCTGGAATGCACGTAGAGCTCGACCTCACGCTCGAACACCAGCTCGCCACCCACCTCGCTGTCGGGACCGATCACGATGCGCGGCGGGCGCTGCTTGCCCCAGCTCCAGCCGCTCGGCTTGTCGACCTTGATGCCGCCGACCACGCGTGCACCCTCGCTGAGCGTGATGTTGCCACTGACCGTTTCGATGCGGCCGCCGACGCGCGCGCCGCGGATGCTGATGCTACCGTTGACATTGGTTACATCGGAGCCGGTTTCGGCACCCGGAGCGAGTTCGATACTGCCGTTGACCGCCTCGACTTCGGTAGTGACGATCGCGTTCTCGGACAGCTCGATGCCGCCGTTGACGGTCTCGGCCGACTCGGCCTTGGCGCCACGCTCCAGACGCACGCCGCCGTTGACGGTCTCGACCTGCTGCGCGCTGGCGCCTTCTCCCAGTCGAATGCTGCCATTGACGGTGTCGAGATCGCCGGCCTCGCGGCCCGCCTCGATGCGGATACTCGAATTGACCTTGCTGATGTCGTCGGCCGCGAGCGCCGGCAGGGCAAGGCTTAAGGCAGCGACCAGAATCAGGCTACGCATACGAACTCTCCAGTAATCGCGGGGGTGACCATGGCTCCGATGCAAAGCCGTGCGCAAGCGTTTACATGCGCGTGGACTGCCGGAAGTCATGGATGCCCGCGCCTGGCTACAATCCGGGCATGAGCAATCCATCGAGCGCCCCCGTGCCGCGGCCGATCCTGCTGCTGATCCTCGACGGCTGGGGCCAGCGCGACGATCCGCGCTGGAACGCGCTGGCGCAGGCCGATCTGCCGCACTGGCGCGGACTGCTCGCGAATTGTCCGCACACCCTGGTCGCCACCCACGGACTGGCGGTGGGCCTGCCGGACGGCCAGATGGGCAATTCCGAAGTCGGCCACATGAACATCGGCGCCGGACGCGTGGTGTACCAGGACCTCACGCGGATCGATGCGGCGATTCACAACGGCTCGTTCGCCGCCAATCCGGGTCTGCTCAGCGCCTGCAATGCGGTCATCGCACGCGGCGGCATCCTGCATGTGCTCGGGCTGCTCTCGCCCGGCGGCGTGCACAGTCACGAAGACCACGTGCTGGCGATGCTCGATCTCGCCGCGCGCTGTGGCGTCAGATCGATCGCCGTGCATGCTTTCCTCGATGGCCGCGATACGCCACCGCAGAGCGCCGGACCGTCGTTGGCGAAACTCAGTGCCCATTGCGCGACCACGCCTGGCGCATTCATCGCCAGCGTCACCGGCCGCTACTGGGCGATGGATCGCGACCAGCGCTGGGAGCGCGTCGAAACGGCGTGGCAGGCGATCGTCGATGCGCGTGCGGAATACGTCGCAGACAATGCCGCAGCGGCATTGGCGGCCGCCTATGCGCGCGGCGAGAACGACGAGTTCGTCAAGCCCACGGTACTTGCCGGGCAGCATCCGATGCGCGACGGCGATGCGGTGGTGTTCATGAACTTCCGCGCCGATCGCGCGCGGCAGCTCAGCGCGGCATTCGTGCGCGACGACTTCAGTGGTTTCGCGCGCGCGCGCGTGCCGCAGCTGAGCGCCTTCGTGACCCTGACCGAGTATTCCGCCGACCTGCCGGTCACGGCCGTCGCGTTCGCAGCGCAAAGCCTGTCGAACTCGATCGGCGAGTATCTGGCAGCACTCGGAAAGCGCCAGTTGCGCATCGCCGAGACCGAAAAGTACGCCCACGTGACCTTCTTCCTCAACGGCGGGCGCGAGGCACCGTTCGCCGGCGAGGACCGGATCATGGTGCCAAGCCCGGCGGTCGCCACCTACGATCTGCAGCCGCAAATGAGCTTGCCGGAACTCACCGGGAAACTGGTGGCAGCGATCCGCAGCGGCACCTACGACGCGATCGTATGCAACATCGCCAACGGCGATATGGTCGGCCACACCGGCGTGTGGAGTGCAGCCCTTGCCGCCGCGCAGGCAGTGGATCATGCGCTGGGCGAGATTCTTCGCGCACTGCACGATGTCGGTGGCGAAGCGCTGATCACCGCCGATCATGGCAACATCGAACAGATGGTCGACGCCAATGGGCAGCCGCACACGCAGCACACGGTTGGACCCGTGCCGCTGGTGTACGTCGGTCGGCCTGCGCGGCTGCGCGCCGGCGGTGCGTTGAGCGATCTGGCGCCCACGGCGCTGGGACTGATGAACCTGCCGGTGCCGCGGGAGATGACCGGCAGCAACCTGATCGAGCCGCTCGCCTTCGCGCAGCGCACGCCAGGCTGACGCAAGGACCC
>JBBSDI010000292.1:0-4875 GCA_038249585.1 Lysobacterales bacterium
GGGTCGTAGGTGAACAGCCCGGTTTCCTTGTGCAGCTTGCCGATATCGATCGCATCAGGTCCAATGCTGCCGCTGACCAGCGGCAGGCTTACGGCCTTGTTGTTGGTATCGGTCAGGACGACGCTTTTGGCCACGGCGGGGCTCCTCGATGCTGGCGCGGGAAGATTTCGGGTGATCGATTCGGCACTCGAACGCTGGCAATCCGGAGACCCGCCAGGGCGCGAAGGCTGCGGATTGCAGGGCCGTTGCAGACCCTGCCCACATGCGGCCGAGTATCGCACAGCGGGCTTTCGCTGCGACCGCCTGCGGGGCCCGTCGGCTGGTCGGACGCGCAAAGAAAAACGCCGCACCCTCGCGGGTGCGGCGTTGTTCGGCGTGTCATCGCAACCATCCGCGTCGCTACCGATCAACTGGGAGTCTGTACACAAGCACCCGCCCACCGCGCCGTGCGGGCCGCTTAAACTACTGAGCCACGCGCCACAGACCGACCTTGCGGTCGGCGCTCCGATAGCTGACGCGGTTGCGTGCTCGCGCGTCTCTCGGCGGGGCCGCGGAACTACTTCGCAGCGTAGCGCCGGCGGAACTTCTCGAGCCGGCCGCCGGTGTCGACGACCTTCTGCTTGCCGGTGAAAAACGGGTGCGAATGGCTGGAGATTTCGACCTTGATGATCGGATACTCCTTGCCATCTTCCCACGTCGTCTTTTCCTTGCTGGTCATGGTCGACCGGGTCAGGAACTTGAAGTCGCTGGAAATATCTTGAAACACCACGTTGTGGTACTTCGGGTGGATGTCAGCCTTCATGGCGGCACCTCGGGGAAAAGATGACCAGCATACCGAGCTCGACGCGTGCCGCGCAAGTCACGGCTGCCCAACTGCCGTCCGGCCCGGCTCACGCGACGCCCAGGGCGCGCGCTATCAGGGCCTCGAAGCAGGCCGGGTCGAAGCGCCGCACGATGCGGGCATTGTCCGGCGCCCCACCGCGCCGATCCCAATCAACCACCGTGGCGCCGCGCGTGAGTGTGCCGGCAAGCTCGATCGCCAATGGGCGCTCCCGCGCGTCCTGCACGCCTTGCGGTGCGATCGCCACCGCCATCGCCAAGGCGTCGGCGGCCACCCAGTGGCCACGGTGCGGCGTATTGGCCATGAACTCGCGGGTCTTGCGCGAGACCGCGTCGTACCAGCGCGCACGCTGATCGCCCGCTGCCAGCCAGCCGGCGAAGCGCTCGAAATCGATGGCGTGCGCCAGGGTCGCCTCCCAGTCGATCACTTCGAGCCGTGGCCACGACGAAAACACGATGTGCGCGGCCTCCGGATCGAAGCCAAGGTTGAACTCGACCGGTATACGCTCGATGTTGCCGCGCCCGGTCACCGCACCGCCCATGACCACCAGCCGTGCGACCCGCTGCGGCAACTCCGGATCCAGACGCAGGGCGAGTGCGAGGTTGGTCAGCGGACCGAGCATCACGAAAGTCAGTGCACCGGGATGCTCGCGACTGAGTCGCAGCATCGCGAGTGCGGCGTGTTCGGACTCGGCATGGCGCTGGGGTGCGGGCAGACCCACATCGCCCAAGCCATCGCGACCATGCACGAACGCGGCATCCGCAGCCGGATGCAGCAGGGGCGCCGCGCAGCCGGCATACACCGGCGCCGCAGAGCCGGCCAACTGCAACACCCGCAGCGCGTTGGGCACCGTGTGGACAAGCCCGACGTTGCCGGCCGCCACGGTCAGTGCGACGACCTCGATCGACGGATCGGACAGCGCCATCAACAGCGCCAGCGCGTCGTCCACCCCGGGGTCGGTATCGATCAGCAATCGCTGCATGGCAGGCACTCGAAAGGGTGGTCAATCGTAGCCTGCCGCTGCGCGGCGGCGTTCAGGCCTCGGCGAAACGTTCGGCGCGCCCGACCCAGCGCCGGATCAAGCGTTCAACCGCCTGTGGGCTGGCCGCGAGCAGCGCATCGGCTGCCACGTTGACCTGCGGCAGCAGTGCCGCGTCGCGCGCGAGATTGGCGACCCGGAACGCCGCCTCGCCGGTCTGGCGGGTGCCCAGCACCTCACCAGGGCCACGCAACTCGAGGTCCTTCTCGGCAATCCGGAATCCATCGCCAGTCTCGCGCATGACCGCCAGACGCGCGCGCGCGGCTTCCGACAGCGGTCCCCGGTACAGTAATACGCAGCTCGATGCCGCGACGCCGCGGCCGACGCGGCCGCGCAGCTGATGCAGCTGCGACAGTCCCAGTCGCTCGGCATTTTCGATCACCATCAGGCTTGCATTGGGCACATCGACGCCGACCTCGATCACCGTGGTGGCCACCAGCAGCTGCACCTGACCGCTGGCGAAGGCATCCATGGCCGCCTGCTTTTCGGCCGGCCGCAGGCGCCCATGTACAAGGCCCACCCGCACATCGCCGAGTGCCTGCTGCAGGCCCTCGAACACGGCCTGTGCAGCCTGCGCCTCGAGCTTGTCGGATTCTTCGATCAGGGTGCACACCCAATAGGCCTGGCGACCCTCCGCGCAGGCCAGCCGCACGCGCTGCATTACCTCCTCGCGACGACTGCCGGCCAGCACCACCGTCTTGATCGGCGTGCGCCCGGGCGGCAATTCGTCGATCACCGAGATATCGAGGTCGGCATACGAGGTCATTGCCAACGTGCGCGGAATCGGCGTTGCCGTCATCACCAGCTGGTGCGGCATCTCGCCTGAGTGTCCCTTGTCGCGCAAGGCCAGTCGCTGGTGCACCCCGAAGCGATGCTGCTCGTCGATGATCGCCAGCCCCAGTCGTCGGAACGCCACGCCCTCCTGCATCAGCGCGTGGGTGCCGACCACCACGTCGGCATCGCCGGCGAGGGCATCGAGTGCGGCGCGGCGTGCCCGACCCTTGACCTTGCCGGCCAGCCATGCGACGCGCACGCCGAGCGGCTCGAGCCAGCGCGCAAAGTTGCGCTGATGCTGTTCGGCCAACAGTTCGGTCGGCGCCATCACAGCGGCCTGCCAGCCGGCGTCGGCGGCGGCCAGCGCTGCCAGTGCTGCAACCACGGTCTTGCCGGAACCCACATCGCCCTGCACCAGCCGCAGCATCGGCACGCCGGTACCCAGATCGCCATCGATCTGGGCCAGGGCGCGCTGCTGCGCGGCGGTGAGCTGGAACGGCAGGGCGGCCAGAAATGCTGCGCGGCGCGCACCGGGCGCGCCGATCCGCGGCGCGCTGCGTGCGCGGATCGCGGCACGCAGGCGCTTCAAGCCGAGGTTGTGCGCGATCAGCTCATCGAAGGCCAGGCGCCGCTGCGCCGGATGCTCACCGCCGAGCAGTTGTTCGACATCGGCGCGCGGCGGCGGCCGATGGACGTAGCGCAGCGCTTCGCGCAGCGAGGTCAGCTTGTGCCGCGCGCGCAGCGCGCTCGGCAGGCATTCCAACCGCTCGTCATCAGGCAACAAGGCAAGGGCCTGCGCGATCAGGGCCGCCAGTCTGCGCTGCTGCAACCCATCGGCCAGTGGATACACCGGCGTCAGCGCCTGCTCCACCGGCGTATCGGCCAGCAGGCGTTGCCAGCTCGGGTGCACCATCTCCAGGCCCTGCGGGCCGTGGCGCAATTCGCCATACACGCGCAACTTCGTGCCCGGCGCCATTTGCTCGGCCTGCGCGCGGGTGAAATGGAAAAAACGCAGCACCAGGGTGGCATTGCTGGCGTCCGAGATCGCCACCTTCAACTGCGGACGGAAGCGGAAACCGCGCTCGACGGCATCGATGGTGCCTTCAACCTGGGCGCGCAGGCCCGGCAGCAGGTCACGGATCGCCACCACACGGGTGCGATCCTCGTAGCGCAGCGGCAGATGAAACCACAGGTCCTGCATGCGCTCGATCCCGGCATCGGCCAGCGATTTCGCCATCGCCGGACCAACCCCACGCAGGGTCGTGACCGGCTGCTCGCCAGGGTCCACGCCGGGATCTTGGGGTGCTGGGGGCACTGGCATGTCGATGACGGGCGCTGCTGCCTCAGTCGAGCTCCATGATCATGTCCATCTCGACCTGCGCGCCGCGCGGCAGCCCCTTGACCTCGATCGTCGAGCGCGCCGGATAGGGCTGCTGGAAGTAACGCTGCATGACCTCGCTGAGGATCGCGAAGTTCGCCAGATCAACCAGGAACACATGCACTTTCACGACCTTGCTGAAGTCGCCGCCAGCGGCCTCGGCGACTGCCTTGAGATTGTCGAACACGCGCCGGATCTGCATCTCGATGGGTCCATCGACCAGCTGGCCGGTGGCCGGGTCCAGCGGCGTCTGACCCGACAGGTACACCGTGTCGCCGACGCGCACGGCCTGCGAGTAGGTGCCGATCGCGGCCGGCGCATTGGGGGTGTGGATGTATTGGCGGGACATGGCTTACCTCAAGTGATGACGCGCCACCATCGGCGCGCGGCGAAAAAAAGTAAAGACTGCGCGCCTTTGCACTGGCGGGCCACCGGCGAGCGCTGCGAATCGAGCGCGCTCACGCTCCTGCGCGAGCGACCGCATGGACGACGCTGGAGCGGCGTACCAGACGAATCACGTTGGCCAGATGCTTGCGATCGGTGACTTCGATAGTGAACTGCATGGCGGCAGTGTGGATGTCGCGCTCCTGGTACTCGACGTTCTCGATGTTCGATCCCGCAGCCGCGATCGCGGCGGCCACCGTGGCCAGCACGCCCGGCTTGTTGTCGACCACGATCTTCAGCGCGCAGCGGAAGTCGCCCTGCACGTTGCGGTCCCAGTCGATCGCGACCCAGCGCTCGGGATTGCGGCGGAATTCGGCCACGTTGGGGCACGACAGCAGGTGCACCACCACGCCCTTGCCGGCCGACAGGAAGCCCATGATCTCGTCACCGGGTATCGGA
>JBBSDI010000293.1:0-4835 GCA_038249585.1 Lysobacterales bacterium
ACTGTCGACGAACACCTCGTCGAAACGCAGCACCCAGTCGCAGCTGCCGGCGTCGACTTCGGTCTCGATCGCGGCCAGCATCTCACGATAAGCCGGGATCGAGAACGAGTTGATCGCCGGGCCGCCGCGGATCATGAACACACCGTAGATCTCGCGGCTGAAGTCGACCCACGGCATGAAGCCGAAAGCACCGAGGCTGTGGATGAACGCCGGTCGGTCGATACCGCCGAGGCCATCGATCCAGGAGCCCACGCCGTAGCGCACCGGGGCGGCCACGTTGGGCGGTGCATACGCCACCGGCAGCCCCGCCGCTGCATTGACCTGCAATCGTGCGATTACCGCCGCCGACAACACCTGCCGGTTGTTGCCGCGACCGCGGTTGTTGAGCATCTGCAGCACGCGACCGTAGTCGCGCAGGTTGCTGCGCGCGCTGCCGGCAATGCCGTAGTTGGCGGTCGCGCCAAAGCCTTGCCAATCGATGCTGGTTATACCGAGCGGAACGCCCAGACGCGCGATCCATCCGGCCTGCCAGTCCTCGCCGCTGACCACTTCAGCGACGCGACCGCCGATATGCATCGACACGCCGCCATAGGAAAACTGGCCGCCGACGATGTATCCGCTGTTGAGCCGACGGCAGCAGGCGATCTGGTCGACCGCCTGGGCCAGCGTCAGCGTATTGTCGAACACCAGTGGATCGCCGGAATCATTGCCGTAGCCCGCGGTATGGGCGAACATCTGCAGCACGTTCATGGTGCCCTTGTCGCCGTTGAACTGCGGCAGGTACTGCGACACCGGCGCTGCCGGATCGAGCACACCCTGGTCGATCAGCTGCAGGATGCGGGTGGCGCTGAGCAGTTTGCTGGCCGATGCGATCGGTACCACGGTATTGGCCGCGTAGTTGCCGAAGAACCGCTGGTACAGCACGCCCTGCCGGTCACCGATCTGGATCGCACCACCGGGCAACCCCTGCGCCTGCAGCAGACCCTCGAAGCGCGTCTGCATCGCGCTGAATGCACAGGTCTGCGCTGCTGCTGGCGCGCAAACCAGCATCAGCAGGGCGACGATCGAGCTGCGTTGAAGATTCATGCGCCGGGATCCGTTGGCCGCGGTGTTGCGGCATCTTGTTCAGCAACGCAGCGCAGCGCGGATGGTTGACTGCGCGTTTGCGCGCGTGCTTCGTCGCAGGCGCGTCACCACCCTTCCTTGCTACCCGCATCAGCTCTCTTCAGGCGCCCGCAGATACGGCTCCACCGAGCCGCTGTACTTGAACGTCAGCGGGTTGCCACGGCGATCGAGGGCCTTGCCGGCGGGGACCTTGATCCATCCCTCGCTCACGCAGTACTCCTCGACATTGGTGCGCTCGGTGCCGTTGAAGCGGATGCCGATGCCGCGTTCGAGCAGCTCTGCGTTGTAGTACGGGCTGCGCGGGTTCACGCACAGGCGGTCGGGCAGAGGGTCGGGCAGGCGGTTGGGCAGAGGGTCGGGCAGAGGGTCGGGCAGGCGGTTGGGCAGAGGGTCGGGCAGAGGGTCGGTCATGGGTTCATCCACCAGGGTCGCAAGCGCGCATGATATCGGTCCGCGGCGCGCTCGTGTGCAGGCATGGCGCGCAGCCGGGCGGACATTGATAATGGCGCATCGATTCCGGACTCCGCCTGCAATGCCCCTGCTCGTATCCGACAGCGCATCGATCGCGCAACTGATCCAGACCGCAACGGCGCCGGTGTTCCTGCTCAACGGGCTCGCGATCCTCATGACCGTATTCACCAGCCGCCTCGCGCGACTGGTCGATCGGCTGCGGCTGGCGGCCGATCAGCTGCGCGCCGGTGCCGATGGCAAACGCGCGGTGGCATTGCGGCGCGAGATCGTGTTCCAGCGGCAGCGCCTGCGGGTGGTCAACGGCGCGATCGCGTTGGCGGCGGTGTCGGCCTTCCTCACCTGCTGCGCGATCCTCAGCCTGTTTCTCGGCGGGGTCTCGCAGGCGGCCGCATCGCCGGTACCAATGGGATTGTTCGGTGCGGCGGTGTTCGCGGTCATCGTCGCCCTCGCCCTGTTCCTGATCGAGGTGCATATCTCGGGCAAGGCGCTGAACGCGGAGATCGCCGACCTCGAGCCGTAAGCCTCGGCGTGCGGCGTGCGGCGTGCGCGCCAGCGTGTGCGATTTCTCCTACGTGCGGTCGCGGCGGATGCCGATTGCGCCGCCCCTTTCGCCAGCGCACGCTGGGCTCCCTTCGACTGCGCAGGGATCGCGCCATGACTCGAATGCAACGGATCGCAATCGTGTTGTTGATGTCCGCCTGCGCACCTGCGGTATCCGCCGGTGAGGTGTTTCGCTGTCGCGGCGCCGACGGCAGCGCGGTGTTCCAGGACAAGCCCTGCGCGGCGCATAGCCAAGCGCTCGGCAGCACGCCGATCACGGCCGCACAGCCCGCGACCAGGGACGATCGCGCAGCCCGCGAAGAACGCCAGCGCATCGATGCATGGGCGAAAGCCTCCCGCGATCGGCTGGCGCCCAGTCTGGGCGGACGGACGCGCGGGACGTCGGTTTCCGCACCGCGCCGCGCACACCAGCGCAGCGCACCGCCCGCTGCCTGCGAGTCGGCGCGCAGGCAGCGCGCCCAGGCCTATGCGCAGGACAGCAACCGCATGGGTTTTGATCGCCGCCGCGCGCTCGACGACGCGGTGACCCTCGCCTGCGGTTTGCGCTGACGCGCGCAGTCCCGCGCACCGCGACATGCATGCGTGTTGCAGGTGCAGGTAAAGGCGCGGTGCGTCTGGCGCGTGAACGCGCAGTCAGGTGCCCACACCCACCATGTTCCAGCTGCACATCACACCGACCGTCAGCGCCAGCAGCAGCACCCCGAGCGTATAGCGCAGCTTCGGCCCGATGCGCCATTCACCACGCCAGACCGGCCACAACGCGAGCACCTCGAACGTAGTCAGCACCGCGACCAGCACACACATCCCCAGTGCCACCAGCAGTGCCTGCGAGGGGTAGGTGAACACCACGTTCGATCCCTCGCCGGCCATGCCGACCACCGCCACCACCAACGCGCCGGTGCAAACGATCCACGCCAGTGCGGACACCCGCAGCAACAACTTTATCCAGCGCAGACCCGGCCGCGGATCGGTGCTGCGGCGTGCACGGCGCCAGCCGGTGAACATGCGCACCAGGCCGATCAGCACCGCCACTGCCAACAGGCCGGACAAGGCGGCAACGGTTTGCAACGGACCCACGCGCTCGTTGATCGCAATGCCATGGCCGGATACGAACCGCGTGGGCACGCCCGCCGCATCGTTGAGGAACTGCAGTCGCGCATTGCCATCGGCGAGCTGGAACAAATCGGGGCCGATCGGCAGCCAGCGCTGCGTTTCGTCGCCACCGGTGATGCGCAGGCTGCCGTCGCCGGCCGCGGCCACGTTAATTTCGGTGGTCAAGCCCGACACCAGCTTCTCGGCCGTCGAGTAGGGGCGTCGATTGCTGCGATAGGTTCCCGCATAGCGCGCAAGCGCGGCGGCATCGAGCGCTGCCGAGACCACGCCGGTGCGTGCGTCCGGCAGCAGATGCTCGACGATCGCGCGCACCACATCGCGCACCGCCGCACGCGCAGATCCGGTATTGGCCGATACGAACACGCCGATACCCGTCTGCGGCAACAGCACCATGCTGGAATGGAAGTACAGCGTCGCGCCGCCGTGGCCCCACGCGTTGTAGCGCCCGAAATTCTCGGTATAGAAGCCGTGTGCGATGCCAGACACGCCATCGGCATTGCGGAACATCACCTCGCGCATGGCAAGGCTTACCGCGGCTGGCAGGATGCGCACGCCGTCGAGCTCGCCACCGTTCAAGTGCATGCGCATCCAGCGTGCCATGTCCGCGGCAGTAGCCGACATGCCGCCGGCTGCCGCATGGTGCGCGATGAACTCGAAGGTGCCTGGCACGAACGCGCCGTCGCTGCGCGTGTAGCCCTGTGCGATGCTGGCGGCCAGTGCGCTGTCCAGCCGGCGCGGATCGCCTTCCGGCAAGGGTTCGCGAAAGGTCGCACGCGCCATGCCCAGTGGACCGGTCACACGCTGCTCCACATAGTCGATGAACGGCATGCCGCTGACGTGCCCGATCACCGCACCCAGCAAGGCGATGCTGTAGTTCGAATACACCGCTTGCGTGCCGGGCGCGCGCACGCGCCGCGGACGGTGCTGCAGCAGGTATTGCTCGGCTGTGAGCACGCGTTGGGGATCGCGCACGAACAGATGCCCCAGTGCGCTGTCTTCGAAGCCCGCCGTGTGGGTAAGCAGGTGCCGAATCAGGATCGGCGCGACATAGCCGTCGTCGGGCACCGCCAGCGCGGGAGGCAAATGTTGATTGACCGGGTCGTCGAGGCCCAGTTTGCCGTCGGCCACCAACTGCATCGCCGCGGTGTAGGCGAAAGTCTTGGAGATCGACCCGATGCGAAACATCGTGGTGTCGCCATCGGCGGCGTGCGCGGGGTCCAGCGATGCCTGGCCGTAGCCCTTGGCCAGCAACAACCGATCGTCGCGCACGACCGACACCACCAGACCCGCGATCGGCGTGCGAGCGACCACGCCGGCGATGACACCATCGACATAGGTTTCGAACGCAACGCGCTCGGATTCTGCCGTGGCCTCGGGCAGTGCTGCAGCGCGGCCCGGAACCTGCTCCGCCGCGGTCGCCGGCGTTGCCGCCGGCGGGTCCTGCGCACCGAGGGCAACCCCCGCCGATCCGGCCACCGCCAACAGCGCCAGCGTGCACCAACGACGCATCCGCGTATCTCCTCGACGATTGCGCGCCGAGTCTAGCCGGGATATGGCGTCGGTAC
>JBBSDI010000294.1:0-4818 GCA_038249585.1 Lysobacterales bacterium
CGGAGGCGATTAAAAAGCGAGAAAAACCGGGACTTAGGCAATTAAAAAGCGCGCGAAAAACCGGGACGGAGGCAATTAACAAGCGCGGGTGTCCGGTGTCGCTTGGCCCACGCCGGCAAAGGATTGCCAGGCTTGATTGCCCGCATCGCTGGCGATTGCAACCCGAGTCTCGTTGCGCGCAGTGCTGGACCTTGCCGTGGACGTGCTGAATCAATCCCTGGAGGTCAAAAATTAACCCGACCACGTACTTGGTCCGAAGACCGGGGCAAGTACCTGGGGCCGGAAACGCGACATGAAACCCGCCGGCGGGCCCTTAGCGCGGGCGACGGGAAAAGTCGACGACACGTCCGTCCGCGTCGAGTCGGAAGCGATACATGAGTAACCCCTTGTCGGTTTCGAGCAGTGCATCCACCGCACGCACCGAGCCATCCTCCAGCAGCTTCGCTGCGTCGTTCGACAGTTCGTCGCTGCCGACGACGCGGAAAGACTTTGCGGACTTCAGGTGTCCGGCCACGCGGACACGCTCGTCAGCCTCACGGTCGCTGCCGGAGGCGAGCTTCGCCATGGCAGGCGCCATGGCCTGTGTCGTGCGGGAGCTGCCCCACGCGGTCAACACGGCCTGCAAGGAGGCGCCAAGCTCCGCATCGGCGTCGACTTGCCCCCGCACCTTCGGGCGAAGCGCCAGCCCGGGATCGACCAATCCCGCGATCGCATGCGACAACGCCTCGGGCTGCGCGTGCGCGGCATTGGCCAACACCATCACCGCCAGCTTCTGCTGCGGATAGCGTGTCACGCTGGCGCGAAAACCCTGCCACCAGCCGCCATGCTCGATCACTGGCTGGCCGCGCTGTTCGGCAAACGACCAGCCGAAACCGTAGGGATGGCGGGGGCCGTTGCCCAATCGCACCGGCGTCCACCAGGCGTCGTAGCTCTGAGCCTTCAGTAGCGCGCGCTCATTCAGGGCCTTTTCCCAAGCAGCCAGATCGCGGATCGAAAAGTACAGAGCGCCGTCCGCGAGGCGATTGAACGCTGGTGCTATCCAATCCTGGTTCACGATCTCGCCGCTTTTGTCCAATTGATAGCCGGCTGCGCGATGCGGCACCAGGTCGCGCTCGCTGATCACTTGCGTGGTGGTCATGCCAAGCGGCTGGAAGATCCGCTCCGACTGGAACTCGCTCCAATGCTTGCCCACCAACTGCGTGGTCAGCAATCCAAGGATCAGGTATCCGCTGTTCGAATAGCTCCACTGCGTTCCCGGCTCGAAGTCGATCGGGAGCTTTTCCATGGCCGCAAGCAATTCGGCGTCGGCGTAGTCGCGGCGATAGTCGAACTCATCGCTGTAATCGCGGATGCCCGAGGTGTGGGTCAGCAGCTGGCGGATGGAAATCCGCTGCCAGCTTGCGGGCGCGTCGGGAAAGTATTTGGCCAAGCGCTCATCGAGATCCAGCTTGCCGTCTTCGGCCAACAGCAGGACGCCTGCCGCGGTGAACTGCTTGCCGGTGGATCCGGACTGGAAGATGGTCTGCGCCGTCACCGCGACCTTGTGTTCGAGATTGGCGTAGCCGTAGCCCTGTTCCTTGACCACTTTGCCATCGCGCATGACCAGAAGCGCGATGCCGGGAATCTTGCTCGACGCCAGTTCGGCGTTCACCACATCGTCGATGGCATCGGCGAACGCCGCTTGCGCGGTCAGCAGCGCGAGCGTGCCGACGACAGCGCGGAGCATGTGAGCGGATTGGCGAAACATGCGCTGCCTCTGAATGAATGGATGCCGCGTGAGTATCCAACCGGAATCGCGAAATCCATAGCAGCACGACAACAGCAAAGGGCAGCCAGCCGAAGCTTTGGACAAAAGCCGAACAAGGCATGCTGACGCACTGGACAGCCAGCAATCTGCGTTCAGGCAGCCAAGTGAACCTGAGGCCCCGCTACAACACGGCCAAGCATGCAACGCTCGGCGCGCTATGCTCGGCGCATGACACGGCCTCCCTGGCTCGCAATGCTGGCTTACGGCACGCTGGCGGCGGCGGTACTCGCCTGCCTGTGGCTGATCAGCTTTGCGCCGTTGCGTATGAACTGGGGCAGGGAACTGGTCGGAGCCGCGATCGCGATCGTCGCGATGGCGATCGGCCTGCGCCTGAGCCGCGGCCAGGCCCGCATGCTGGCGCGCCCGCCACCGGATCCGCCGCAAGCCCCCGTGGCCGGCGAACCCGCGCAGGACAACGCCACGCCGGCACCGGCAGATGCGGCCGGCCTCAGCGTGCGCGAACGCCACGTACTGCGCCTGCTCGCGCAGGGCTTGAGCAACAAGCAGCTGGCGCGCGAGATGTCGGTGTCCGAGAACACGGTCAAGACTCATCTGGCCAATGTCTACGCGAAACTGGGGGTAAGCCGCCGGACCGAAGCGCTTGCCGCCGCGCTGCGGCTGGGTTTGATTCCGCAGGAGTGATGCGCGGTCACCCGAAAATCACCCGGACGGGCGATGGTCGCGTCGCGGTGTCGCGGGCAATCTGGCGTCACCTTTCCAGGATAACGACATCATGCGGACCCCTCTGCACTTCGGGCTTATCGCCGCTGCCGTACTCAGCGTGCTGATGTTCACGCCGTATTTCATCTTCGGCGCGAAGGTTGAATGGATGAAGATGGCCGAGATCATCGGTTACGGATCGATGCTGCTGTGTCTTACGGCCACCTACTTCGCGATGCTGCGTGAGCAAGCGCGACGCGGATCGCTGCGCTACGGTGCAGCCTTCAGCATCGGAGTCGGTGTATCCGCGATTGCCGGGTTGGGATTCGGCGCGGCGACCTGGATTTTCTATCTCGCGGTCGGCGACGCCCTGCCCGAAGCGCTGCTCGCGTTCTACGCCGACCAGATCCGCAACAGCGGCGCCGCACCGGACGCAATGGCGCGGCAGTTGAACGAACTCGCATCGATGCGGCATTTCTTCTTCAACCTGCCGCTACAGGCCGCAGTGATGGCCGCAACGGTGTTCGTTATCGGCGTGGTGGAAAGCCTGATCGGGGCCTGGCTGGTGAGTCGTTCCGCGCGGGTGCCGATGTCGGCACGCGCCTGAGGCGATCATGGGGACCGATAATGGGGACGGAGGGAATTAATCGGCCACGCGGGCGCAGCGCCACCACCGTTGCTCGTATCCAACCCTGAGGATCGGAACCCGAGGCTCATGCCCCGGAACTGCGCATTTCCGCGCACGCGCTGCATCGGCTCTTAGAGCTGGGCAGAGAACCCGACCCCGTCTGCGCTTTACGCAAACAAGCTGCTGGGCGGGATCGGCCCTACAAACGGCGCTGCGCCATCACCAGCATCAATGCCACCAGCAGCAAGGATGCGAACCGACTTAGAGTGGGTACTTCAACCGCCTGGTTGATCTGCCCAAGCGCTACCTCCAGTTCGCCCGGTGCTGTCATTGCGAAAGCATAGTTGTTGTTCGCAAGCACCACCCTCGGCGCCGCAGCAGTAGGGTCGCGCCCCAAAGCGAAAAAGCTGCTGCTACTACCGCGAGCGCGAACCGGCAGCATTTTAATCCAGCAACTCGCGCTGCCGCGCGCAGGGATTGCGCCTGTGGCGAAGCCATAGCTGCTGACCTGCTGGTTGAACACGATACAAACGCGACCCAAGCCCGCATCGCATGCGCCGGGGAAGTCACGCGTAATGATGTGGTTGGTCGGCCGCAAAGGCCCACCCTGATAGCTTTCGCAGGTCGTCGTGATCGGTGCGGACAAGACCGCTGAATCACTGCTGTTTTCCACGGTCAGTCTGACCAGCCGACTGCCATCGGCTTGGACGGGTAGCGATTCTTGTCCAAGCGCCAGATCGGGTAAATTACCCACGTAGAAAGGGTCGCGCACCAGATCTCGAAAAAAAAGCTCTAGGTCACTGTTTGAGCTGGACCTACGACCGATTCGAAAACTGCACTCGCGCGTTGCGCCGACGGCAAGCGCGTCCATGGCAAAAACCACGCGATCAAAAGCCCCTGGCGTGTTCTGCCAAACGCCGTTTTGGCAAGCAGGCGAGCGGCTGCTAAAGCTGTATTGCGGCTCGGAGCGGGCTTCCGTGCTCCCGATCTCAAACGCGGCAATCGGCTCGCTTCGGGTGTTTCGAATCTGCAAGCGTACCTCGCTGGTTGCGCCGGGCGCGAGCCGGAGCCGCATTTGCGGATTGTCCAGGACGGTGACCTCCACGGCCAGCACCAAGGACGGTACCAAAGACCCAACGCAGGCAAGGCACAGGATTTGAACAACCTTCTTCAGCATCATTGGAACCGCCCTCGGAGCGTGCAGGTGATCATTCGAACACACCATCGAACCTGCACACCCAGATTCGCTCGCGCACCATTCGAGGTGATTTGCTGCGTCTTGCGTGTTGCGTTTCCCGGTGGGCGCTACTGCTCGAACCCGTTCAAAAAGATACTGTCGGTCGTTGGCAAAAACGGCTCCAGCGTGATGCCGTCAAACCAGCCGGTTGGTGGACTGATATTGGAGCCCAGCGTTTCAAGTGACACTACAATGGCGGTATTGCCGGTAAACAGGGCGGCATCGACGACGATTTCAGTGGGTGTAGGCGGGCGTCGCCAGGTGCTGTTGGTGGCCAGTTGAAGCACGCCCGTGCTGGCCGGCACCGATGCACTGGCGCAGCCTGCGTTAAGCCCGCTGTAGCGCAGCGCCCAGCGCAGCTGCACGCGATTGTTATCGAGCATCGAGCCGTCGCTCACGCGGCCGAAGCCATTGAGCACATAGCGACCGGGCCCCGGCAGGTGGATGCACTGGGTGCGGCCAATGGCCAGCGGTGCCAGTGGATCA
>JBBSDI010000295.1:0-4790 GCA_038249585.1 Lysobacterales bacterium
CGCTTGATCGACAGGTCGGCGAACAGCAGGTGGTGATTGACCACCACCACGTCGGCCTCCTGCGCGGCGCGGCGCGCCTTGACCACGAAGCAGTCGTCGAAGAAGGCGCATTCGGCACCGAGGCAGTTCTCGGCAGTCGAGGTGACCCGCGGCCACAGGGCCGCATCATCGGGCACGCCCTCGACCTCACCGATATCGCCGGAGCTGGTGCGCGCCGACCACGCCCGCAGGCGCGACAGCAGCACCACGTCGGACTTGTTCGGCAGACTGCCGTCCTTGACCGTCTGGTCGAGCCGGTACCAGCACAGATAGTTTGCACGGCCCTTGAGCAGCGCGGTTTTCAGGCGTGCGCCGAGCACCTCGCGCACCCGCGGCAGGTCGCGATGGAACAGCTGGTCCTGCAGCGTCTTGGTACCGGTCGACACGATGACGCGCTGGCCCGACAGCAGCGCGGGCACCAGATAGGCGAAGGTCTTGCCGGTGCCGGTGCCCGCCTCGACCACCAGCTCGCCACCTTCGGCGATAGCCGCTTCGACCGCCGCGGCCATTTCCTGCTGCACCTCGCGCGGGGCGAAACCTTCGACTTCGCGCGCGAATGCGCCATCGGGGCCGAGCGCGTGGGCTGCGGCCGACGCCACCTTCGACTCGCTCAAGGAACGATCTCCAGCTGCGCGCACAGAGCGTGCCGCGTATCGCGTGCGGTGGCCAGCGCGTGCGAAAGTTCGGCCGCAGTCACGGGCTTGCGCAGGAACGCATCGAAGCCGGCTTCGCGGCACGCAGCCTCGATGCCCGGACTCGAATTGGCGGTGATCGCGACCAGTGGCAGCACTGCTGCCGCACCGGGACGTTTGCGCACCATGCGCGCCAGGCGCAGTCCATCCACCCCGGGCAGATCGAGATCGAACATGGCTGCATCGTAGCGGCGCTCGGCAAGCATGCGCAGCGCATCCAGCCCATTGGCGCCCGCGTCCACGCGATGCCCGGCGCTGGCCAGCAGGCCGACCAGCACGGCACGGATGGTTGCATCGTCCTCGACCACCAGCAGGTCAAGTCCGGCGCCCTCGATCTGCTGCGGCTCATTGGGGTGCGCGTGCGCGTGCTCCACCGCATCAGTCGCCGGCAGTAACAGATGCACCCGGAAGGTGGTGCCAGCACCCGGCGCGGTATCGACCTCGATCCTTCCGCCCATCAACTCGACCAGGCGGCGACTGATTGCAAGTCCGAGTCCGCTGCTGCCGCGCCGACGCGGTGCAACGCCCTGTTCGAATCGCGCGAACAGCCGCGCCACGGTTTCGCTGCCCATCCCAGGGCCGGTGTCGCGCACCGCGATGCGCAGGCCGCCGGCGCTGTCGGGATCGGCTGCGAGCTCCAGGTCCACGCGACCGCGCGCGGTGAATTTCAGCGCATTGTTGAGCAGGTTCAGCAGCACCTCCTGCAGGCGCATGGCATCGACCACGACATGCCGCGGCGCATCCGGTGCGACCTGTGAGGCCAGCACCAAACCACGTTCCTCGGCCAGCGGTCGCTGCAGTTCGATCACGCTATCGATCAGACTCCAAAGGTCGGTCGGCACGGGCTCGAGTTCCAGCCGCCCCGCCTCGATGCGCGACAGATCGAGCAGATCGTTGATCAACTTCAGCAAGTGCTCGCCGGACTGGCGCACGGTGGCGGCATAGCCGCGCTGTCTTGGATCCAGTTCGGTACGCAGCAGTAGCTCCGACATGCCGAGCAGGCCGGTCATCGGGGTACGGATCTCATGCCCGACATCGGCGAGGAAGTCCGACTTGGCCTGGTTCTGCCGTTCGGCCGCCTGCCGACGCTCCTCGGCCAGCGCCAGCGCGTGGGCGCGTTCGACCCGCGCCTTCCATGCACGGAACGCGAGCCACGCAGCCAGCAGCAGGGCGAGCATGTAGCCTGCATAAGCGCCGCCGCTGCGCCACGGCGGTGGTGCGACTTCGACCTTGAGCGCCAGCGGTGCCGGCGCCCAGATGCCGCTGGGATTGGCGGCTTCTGCCTCGAGCAGGAACTCGCCTTCTGGCAGCTGCGAGTACTCGCGATCGCCACGATTGCCGTTGTCGACCCAGTCGCTGTCGAAGCCGCCGAGCCGGAAGCGATAGCGATTGGACTGCGGATCGGCCAGCGACAGCGCGCGCACGCTGACGCGCAGATCGCGGTCGCGGTGACCCAGTTGCACCGGCAGCGCTGGATCGAGCACTTCGCGGACGCCATCGCGCAGCAGTGTCACCTCCGAGACCACCACCGAGGGCGGCACGCTGTTGTCCTCGACCTGGATCGGATCGAAGGCGACCACGCCCAGCACACTGGCGGCGAACAGCGTTCCATCGGGTGCCTGGGCCAGATTGCGGTCACTCAACTCGGCGATCATCAGGCCATCGGCACGGCCGAATCCGCGCACCTTGCGGCGCTGCGGATCGACCCGCCAGATGCCGTTGGGCGCTACCACCCAGATCCGCCCATCGGCGTCTGTCGCAAGTCCACCACCGCGCATTGCCGGCAGGCCATCGGCAGGCCCGAGGCTGGTCATCGGCTGCAACCGGTCAGCGTCGATCCGCCACTGGGTGAGGCCCTGCATCGAATGCAGCCACAGCGTGCCATCGTCGCCGAAGGTGAATGCCTCGATGCGGCCCGCAGGTGCCCCGGCGAGCACGCGCCATTGCTGGCCGTCGCGATCCAAGCGCGCCACGCCGTGCGTGCCGACGGTCCACAGCGCGTTGTCCGGGCCAAAGCCGAGTTGTTCGACTTCGCGCCCGGACTGTTGCGCGTCCCACGCGGTGAAGCTTTCCTGTCCACCGTTGGCGTCGAGCCGCACGAGTGCCGCGCCCAGCACCGAGGCCCAGACCCTGCCGTCGATGTCCTCGAGCAGCAGGTCGACGGGGCCGGCGGCGATGTCGCCGGAACCATCCGCGCGCCAGTGCCGCATGCTGCCGGCCTTCGGGTCGAAGCGACTGACGCCGCGCAGATAGCTCAACCAGTAGGAGCCGTCGCTTGCGCACAGCACGCCGAACACCACCCGCGGCGGCGGGAGCTCGGCCCACGGCACCACGATGCGCACATCGGTCGCATTGACCGGGTCAAGGCGCAACAGATTGCCGCCCACTGCATTGACCAGGATGCTGCCATCGGCGCAGCGCGATACCGATCGCACGCGATCTTCATCGATCACCACGCCATCGACCGCCGCCGGCCGCAACAGCGTGAAGTTCGACCACTGCGGTTTGAGGTGAACCAGACCGGCATCAGAGGTTGGAAACCACAGGCCGCCTTCGCGGTCACGCAGGGCATCGAGCAGGGCGTTGGATGGCAACGCATAGGGGCGACCCGGCTCGCGGCGATAGCGCGCGAATCGATCGCTCGCATACTCGAAAAGCAGGCCATTGCGGGTCGCAATCCAGCGGCGCCCACGGCTGTCGTGTTCGACCGCCTCTACCGGGTCGCTGGCCGGCAGCGCAAGCGGCACCGGCGCTGCATCGCCTTCGGCGCGCATCGCACCGTTGACAAGGCCGATCCAGATCGACCGATCCGGCGCATCGCGCAGCGACACGATCATCTGTCCGGGCAACCATTGTTGTACAGGCGCGGCCGCCGGGTCGGGTGTCGCGGCCAGATCGATCACGCTCAACCCGCTCGAGGTGCCGACCCACATCCGACCCTGCGCGTCGGCGCGCAGATCGGTGACGATATCGGAGGCGATGCTGCTCGCATCGCCGGGCCGGTGCCGCAGCACGGTGATCGTGCCGCTCGCGGGATCGAGTCGATTCAGTCCACCGTTGTAGGTGCCCGCCCAGATCGCACCATCGCCGGACTGCCCGATCGCCCACACATCGGTGCCGCTGAGGGCGCCCGCCTGAGTACCGCCGCGCCAGGTGCGAAATCCGGAACGGGTGGCATCCAGCATCGACAAGCCGCCGTCGACGGTGCCGAGCCAGACCCGATCCTCGCGGTCGACAAACACGGTTTGCACACCGTTGGCCGGCAATGACAGGGGATCGGACGGATCGTGTCGCCACACCTTGAATCCGACGCCGTCGTAGCGTGCCAACCCGTCGCCGGTCGCGACCCACAGGAATCCGGCGCGATCCTCGACCACCTCCTCGACGCGGCTCGACGGCAGCCCCTGTTCGATGCCGAGCGTCTCGAACAGCGGCGCTGGCGCCAGGGCAGCGCTCGCCCGGGCTGTGGCGAGCAGCAGTATCGAACCCAGCAGACACAGACTGCGGCGCATCATCGCTCCCCATCGCCGACGCCATCGATCGGCGCTGAGGATAGCCCATCGGCCGCATCGTTCAGCGCGCGGCAGCGCGCGTCCGAGCAGCGTGACCGGCAGCGCAAACGCCGGTTGCGGGCGTGCATGCACTCCCGTTCATCGGATACGTGCACACTTGCCAGGGTTGCCTCGAGCAAACGGATGCCCAGATGCTGCGCAATATCGTGTTGTCCGCGCTTTTCCTGCTGCTGTGTGCGGCATCGCCCGCGCGCGCCGCGCCGGTGGCATATCGACTCGACCCGGTGCACTGCCAAGTGCTGTTCTTCGTCGACCATCTGGGCTTCTCCCGCCAGCTGGGCCGCTTCACCGGGGTCGAGGGGCGCTTCGCATTCGATCCGGCCGGTTGGGATGGCGCCACGGTCGAGGCGCAGATCGCGGTGGATTCGCTGTGGCTTGGCGATGCGCCGTGGCAGCGCAAAATGCTGTCGGCGGACTTCTTCAACGCCGCCGAGCATCCGACCATGCGCTTCGTCAGCGAGCGGGTCGAGGCGACTGGCGAGAACAC
>JBBSDI010000296.1:0-4679 GCA_038249585.1 Lysobacterales bacterium
ATTCCGACGCTGGGCTTCGATATCGCCAAGCCCCGGATCGCCGCGCTGCGTGCCGGTCACGACCATACGCTGGAAGTGTCCGAGGCCGAGCTGAAGGCCGCAGATAAGCTCACGTTCGCCGACGATCCCGCTGAATTGGCCACCTGCGATGTATTCATCGTGACGGTGCCGACGCCGATCGATGCCTACAAACGACCCGATCTGGGCCCGCTGGAAGCGGCCAGCCGCACGGTGGGGCGCGTAATCAAGCGCGGCGACGTGGTGGTCTATGAGTCCACCGTGTATCCGGGCGCGACCGAGGAGGTCTGCGTGCCGATCCTCGAAGCCGAGTCGGGGCTGCGCTTCAATGTCGACTTCTACGCGGGCTACAGCCCGGAGCGGATCAACCCCGGCGACAAGATCCATCGCCTGCCGACGATCATGAAGGTCACCTCGGGCTCGACGCCTCAGATCGCCGACTTCGTCGATGACCTGTATCGTTTGATCGTGACCGCCGGCACTCACAAGGCGTCCAGCATCCGGGTGGCGGAGGCGGCCAAGGTGATCGAGAACACCCAGCGCGACGTCAACATCGCGCTGATCAACGAACTGGCATTGATCTTCCATCGGCTCGGCCTGGACACCCAGGAAGTGCTGGAAGCCGCTGGCACCAAGTGGAATTTCCTGCCGTTCCGGCCCGGTCTGGTCGGCGGCCACTGCATCGGCGTGGACCCCTATTACCTGACCCACAAGGCGACCGAGATCGGCTATCACCCGGAGATGATCCTCGCCGGACGCCGGATCAACGACGAGATGGGTCGCCACGTCGCCCAGCGCGTGATCAAGCTGATGAACCAGCGCCGGGTGCACGCGGCCGATGCGAAGGTGCTGATCCTGGGCCTGACCTTCAAGGAAAACTGCCCGGATCTTCGCAATACGCGGGTGGTCGACGTGGTTGCGGAGTTCAAAAGCTACAACGCCGAGGTCGATGTCTACGATCCGTGGGTCGATCGCGCCGAAGCCAAGGCCGAGTACGGCTTCGAGCTGCTCACGGAACTGCCGCAGGCGCACTATGACGCGGTGATCCTGGCCGTGTCGCACCACCAGTTCATCAGCATGGGCGCGGCCGGCATCCGCGCGCTGGGCAAACCCGGCGCGGTGCTGTTCGACGTCAAGCAAGCCCTGCCCCGCGATGCGGTGGACGGTCGCCTGTGAGGGTCCTGGTCACCGGCGCTGCGGGCTTCATCGGTGCCGCCCTGACGCACCGGCTGCTCGACCGTGGCGACACGGTATTCGGTTACGACAATCTCAACCCGTACTACGACGTGCGGCTCAAGCACGCGCGCCTGCAGCGGCTGACCGCGCGCGATGGGTTCCAGCACGCGGTGGCCGATCTGGAAGACGCAAGCGCACTGGCCGCCGCCTTCGACGCCTTCCAGCCGCAGCGATTGGTCAACCTCGCAGCGCAAGCGGGCGTGCGCTACTCGCTGGAGAATCCGCGCGCCTATATCGATGCCAACATCGTGGGCTTCCTCAACATCCTCGAAGCCTGTCGCCATCGTGGTGTCGAGCATCTGGTGTACGCCTCATCGAGTTCGGTGTACGGGGCCAACCTCAAGCTGCCGTTCTCGGTGCGCGACAGCGTCGACCATCCGGTCAGCCTGTATGCGGCGACCAAAAAAGCCAACGAGCTGATGGCGCACACCTACAGCCATCTGTTCGCGCTGCCGACCACGGGCCTGCGCTTTTTCACCGTATATGGCCCGTGGGGCCGGCCCGACATGGCGCTGTTCGTGTTCACCCGCAACATCCTCGAAGGCAAGCCGATCGATGTGTTCAACCACGGCCATCACACCCGCGATTTCACCTACATCGACGACATCGTCGAGGGCGTGATCCGCACCCTCGATCGGGTGCCGGGCCCGGACCCGGATTTCGATCCGGCGTCGCCGTCGCCGGCATCCTCGAGTGCGCCCTATCGGGTGTACAACATCGGCAACAACCAGCCGGTGCAGCTGTCGCGCTACATCGAAATCATCGAAACCGCGCTCGGCCGCCAGGCGATCAAGAACCTGCTGCCGCTGCAGCCCGGCGACGTGCCGGATACCTATGCCGACGTCGACGAGTTGATGCGCGATACCGGCTACAAGCCCGGCACGCCGATCGAGGCCGGGGTGGCGCGGTTCGTGGCGTGGTATCGCCAGTTCTACGACGTGTGACGCGCATGGACGGCCACTGCGAGGGCGATGCGGCAACCGCCGCGGTCGCGCTGTGGAGCATCGCGCTCGATGCTGCGGGCGAATCCGAAGACCTGCAATCGCTGCCGGCCGATGAGCGCTGGCGCGCGGCACAGATCATCGTACCGTCGGTGCGGCGGCGTTTCGTGCGCGCGCGCGCGGGTCTGCGCCGGATCCTGGGCGCTGAACTCGGGATCGCCGCGCACACGCTGGCATTGACCTATGGCGCGCATGGCAAGCCGGCGCTGCACGGCTATCCGGCCCTGCACTTCAATCTCAGCCACAGCGGCGAGCGCGCGCTGTTGGCGATCAGCACGCAGGGCGAGGTCGGTGTCGATCTGGAGCAGCTACGCGAGCGTGCATCGGTGCTGCCATTGGCGCAGCGCTTTCTGAGCGAGGCCGAATCCGCATACGTGGCCGCCGCGCACGGTAGCGCCCGCGATCACGCCTTCCTGCGCTGCTGGACGCGCAAGGAGGCCGTGCTCAAGGCCACCGGACGCGGCATCGGTGTCGATACGCGCGTCATCGATGTTGGTCTGGTGCAGTGCGCGCCAACGCTGCGCGTGGCCCACGATCCGCGCGCGCTGCTGCTGTGCGATCTCGAGCTCGGTGTGGACTGGGTCGGCGCGCTGTGCCTGGCGCCAGTGGATGCGGGTATGTCCACGATCCGGATCCGCAGCGCCGGCTTTTCTGGCGCCTGCGCGCTGGATCGGCAGCGGGCCGCCTGAGCGAAACCTGCGCATGAGTAGCTCGCGAAACATCCTGGTCAGTGGTGGCGCTGGCTACATTGGCAGCCATGTGGTCAAACAGCTGGTCGCGGCCGGTGAATCGGTGCTGGTGCTGGACAATCTCAGTACCGGCTTTGCCGATGCGGTTCCCGGCGCGACGCTGGTGGTCGGCGACAGCGGGCACGGGCAAACCGTGCGCGCGCTGCTGCGCGAACACGCCATTCACACCGTGCTGCATTTCGCCGCGCGCATCGTGGTGCCCGACTCGGTGGCCGATCCGCTGGGCTACTACGGCGCGAACACCTGCAACTCGCGCAGCCTGCTCGCCGCCTGCGTGGTCGAGGGGGTTCGGCATTTCGTGTTCTCGTCCACCGCTGCGGTGTACGGCATGGTGCCCGGTGGGCAGGCCTCGGAGGACACGCCGACCCAGCCGATCAATCCCTACGGCAGCTCCAAGCTGATGACCGAGTGGATGCTGCGCGACGCCGCGGCCGCGCACGATTTGCGCTACGTGGTGCTGCGCTACTTCAACGTCGCGGGAGCAGCAGCCGATGGCAGCATCGGCCAGCGCACGCCGGCGGCCACCCATCTGCTCAAGGCCGCCTGCGAAGTGGCGGTGGGCAAGCGTGCGCAAATCGGCATCTTCGGCACCGACTGGCCGACGCCCGACGGCACCGGCATCCGCGACTACATCCACGTCGACGATCTTGCCCGCGCGCACACGGCCGCGTTGGCCTATCTGCGTGCGGGCGGCAGCAACGAGACGCTCAACTGCGGCTATGGGCACGGCGCCTCCGTGCGCGAGCTGCTGGCCGCAGTCGGACGCGCCAACGGCGCACCGATCCGTGCGCTCGAGCAGCCCCGGCGCGCCGGCGATGCAGCCGAGCTGATCGCGCGCGCCGAGCGCATCCGGCAGGTGCTCGACTGGACGCCGCAGCACGCCGACCTCGACTTCATCGCACGCACCGCACTCGCGTGGGAGCGCCGCTTGCTGGCGCGCGGCGGTGCGTGAACGCGCCTGGCGCTCTCGGGCGCATGCTGTCGCGCCCGTAAATTGCCATGCCGCTACCGACGCGCACGCCACTGCCGCGCGCGAGAATGCACCATCGCTGCTTTGCCGAGGACACCATCCATGTGCGGAATCGTCGCTGCCACCGCCAACCGCGACATCGTGCCGATCCTGATCAACGGCCTGAAGGCACTGGAGTACCGCGGCTACGATTCTGCCGGTATCGCGGTGCTCGATCCCGGCGCCCTGCAGCGTCGCCGCGCCAAGGGCAAGGTGCGCGACCTGGAGGCGCTGCAGGCCTCCGACCCGGTGCACGGCCACACCGGCATCGCGCACACCCGCTGGGCCACGCACGGCGTGCCCAATACGGTCAACGCGCACCCGCATGTCTCACGCGACGATGTATCGGTGGTGCACAACGGCATCATCGAAAACCACGAGGCGTTACGCTGCGAGCTCAAGGCCGCAGGCTATGAGTTCACCTCCGAGACCGATACCGAGGTGATTGCGCACCTGGTCCACAGCGGACTGGCCCGCGGACTGTCGCTGCTGGCCGCGACCCTTGCAGCGGTGAACCGGCTGCAGGGTGCCTACGCGATCGCGGTGCTCAGCCAGAGCGCGCCGGGTCATGTCATCGGGGCGCGCCGCGGCAGCCCGCTGCTGGTGGGTGTCGGACAGGGCGAGAACTTCCTCGCCTCCGATGTGCAGGCCCTGATCAAGCAGACC
>JBBSDI010000297.1:0-4650 GCA_038249585.1 Lysobacterales bacterium
GCCGCGCCAGCGACGCGCTGGCACTGGGACCCAACGGGGTGCCGTTCTACGGCAGGACCGTACGCAGCGTGGTGATGTCGACCAACGGATACCTCGCGACCGACAGCGCTCAAGCCGGCACCGATTTCGCCAACACCTGCGGCGTCAACGCGGCCGATCTGGGTCGCCTGAACGTGCTGCACGACGATTTCGTGGTCAATGCCGGTGGTGGGCTGCGCAGGCGCTACTTCGCCAGCTGCCCGCGGGCCAGCGATGGGGCGACCGGCGTGGGCTGCACGGTGTTCCAGTGGACCAGCCTCGGCCGCTTCGTGCAAGGTGCCGCCCCCGACGGCGCGGCCGAGTTCCAGGCCGTGGTGTACGACAACGGCCGCATCGTGTATCAGTATCGCGATGCCGATCCGCTCACCGGCGGCAGCGCGACGATCAGTATCCAGGACGGCAGCAGCAACCGCGGCCTGCAGTTCGGATGCAATACCGCGAACACCGCGCCGGCCCGACGCGCGGTGTGCTTTTTCCCGCCGAGCGCCCTGCCGGTGGCCTTGCAGCCCGCCGCGGCAACCCTCGATAACGCGCGCATCCTCGGCACGCTGGCGTCGGGACAGACCGCGCAGGCTTCGGTGAACGTCGCGGTCGCTGGCAATGCGACCTGCGGCGCGCCGCTGGCGGTGCAATATGTCGGCAGCGTGGATCGGGTGTCCTCGTCGATGCGCCCGAGTACCGTGCTCGATGCGCGCATCGGTGGCGGCAATGCGTGCCAGGCGCAGCCGCAATGCGTGCCGAATGCCAGCAGCCTGCCGCTGCCAGCGCGCCGCGATGGCGCCTTCGCCAACCTGTCGCGACTGGGCAACGGCGTCCTCGCCTTTACCATTCCCAACGGCAACCAGTGGAGCCTCGGAGGCGCGTGGTTCACGGCCAAACGCGACCATTCACCCGAGTGGTACACCTTTCAGGGCGAGTTCGGCGATCGCCGGCTCAGTGCCCAGGCCGAGGTGCAACTAAGCCGGTTCGAGCAAGTCTCGAGCACACCGTTTGCCGTGCAGGGCAGTATCGTCGGCAACGGGCAGGTCACCTACATCACGCCCTCGGATCTGGTGTTCACCTGGACCCTCAACGGTGTTGCCGGTGGCGAGCGCATGATCTCGGCCTACGGCAGCACGCGCCCACCGAACGAGCGCACCGGCGCCTGGTTCAATCCCGGCGAGAGTGGGTGGGGGCTACTGATCGACGACCATTTCCTGGCCGGCAATGCCCCCGATCAGGTGATTTTCAACTACATCTTCGATGCCCAGGGGCAGCCGGTCTGGACGCTGGGCGCAGTGCCCAACCTCAACGGTGGCACGATGGAGCAACGGGCGTTTTTCCCACACTGCCCAGGCTGCCCGGCGGTGACCGACTTCGGCTCACTGTCCGCCGGCAGCACCACCACCAGCTACAGCGGACTGACCCGCGGCACCCATTCGACCAACATCGTGCTGCCGGCACCACTGTCGGGTAGCTGGATCCGCAACAACCTGCCGATCCAGATGCTGACCGTTCCGCAGCCTTCGCAATCGCCTTGAGGAATCAGCCCCGATGAGTCGAGAGATCGTCATCCTGCGCCATGCACAGGCGCAACCTGCCACCGCCGGTCAGGCCGATGCCGCACGTGGACTGACCGAAAATGGTCGTGCCGAAGCCGCAGCCGTGGGGCGCTGGTTTATCGAGCACGCGCTGGTTTTCGATGCGGTGCTGTGCTCGCCTGCGGCGCGCGCACGGCAAACCCTCGAGCTGGCACTGGGCAGCACGGCGGCGGCGGCGAGCATCCAGCCGCAGATCTACGAGGCCACACCCGGCACCCTGATCGCGCTGCTCGACGATCTGCGCGGCGCCGGACGGGTGCTGATGGTGGGGCACAATCCGGGGCTCGAGCAGCTGGTCGCATTGCTGACCGAGGGCCGCTCCGAGATTGCCCATGGCCTGCCGACCGGCGGCGTGGCGCGGCTGAGCGTGCCCACCGGCCAGGCACTCGAGCCCGGGGTCGCCACGCTGCACGCATTCTGGTCGCCCTAGCGAAACTTGGCGCGGCGAACCGAGCCCGTCGATGCCGCGCCGACTCGCCCTGTGCTTGATGCTCGCAGCATGCGCGCCGCTGCCGGGCCATGCGCGGGACGACGTCACGCCAGCGCGCTGGGACATCGATTCGACGCAATCGCAGGCGCAGTTCCGGGTGCGCCTGCTGGCGATCGTGCCGTTGGCCGGCTCCTTCGAGGCGATCGAGGGTGCGATCTTGTTCGATGCCGCGCGCGCCCAAGCGCAGGTCGAAGCGGAAGTGCCCAGCGCGACGCTGCGCATGCGCAAGGAATCGCAAGCGGCATGGGCGCGCTCGGCAGATTTCTTCGACACCGCGCGGTATCCGCAGATCCGCTTCCATTCGATCGCATTCCCGCAGCAGGTGTTGCGCGATGGCGGCCGCATCGATGGCGCGCTGAGCCTGCGCGGGATCACGCGACCGGTAACTTTCCGGGTCAAACCCGGCCAGTGCGATCCGACCAGCGCCATGCGCTGCACGGTGGACTTGGCCGGTCTGGTGCGGCGTTCGGACTTCGGCATGAAGTCGAACCCCGGCACGGTCGGCGACTGGGTCAACCTCAAGCTGCATATCGTGGCCGTCAGGCATTAGGGCGCGATGGCCGCCGCGGGTGGTGCCGATGTGCCCGGTATACTGGTGCGCTACCAGCACGCCGCCGCCGATGAACGCACTCGAAGCTGAAGTCCTCGCCAAAACCTGGTTCTACCGCTTCCAGCTGCCCTCGGGTGCAATCACCCGCAGCTACGACGATGGTGCGCTGGATGCGATCCACGACACCCGCCTGCGCATGCTCGATGCAGCACTCGCACCGATCCATCCACCAGGCCTGGGCGGGCTCAGCGCCGTCGATCTGGCCTGCCACCAGGGCTTTTTCTCGGTACAACTCGCGCAGCGCGGCTGTTCGGCGGTCACCGCGATCGATGCGCGCGCCGAGCATGTGGCCGATTGCAACCTGGTCAGCCGCGCGCTGGGCCTGGATGGCGTGGTGCGTGCGCAGCAGTGCGACGTGCATGCCGCCAGCGTGGAGCGCTTCGGGCAACACGACGTGGTGCTGTGCTTTGGACTGATCTACCACCTGGAGAATCCGGTCGGCGCGCTGCGCGTGGCGCATGCGCTGACCCGCCCCGGCGGGGTGTGCCTGGTCGAGACGCAGGTGGTGCCCAACCTGAGCGGGCCGGTCGACTGGGGCGCGTGGCGCTTCGTCAAGCCGCTGCAGGGCGTGTTCGGCCTGATCGATGAAACCTACGAGACCCACGGTCCGGAGATGAGCACCACGGGGATCTGCCTGGCGCCCAGCGTGGAGGGCCTGCTGTGGGTCATGCGCAAGATCGGTTTCGACGCGGTGGCGCTGGTGCCGCCGCCCGAGGGCGCCTACGAGCAGCATCGCTTCGGCAAGCGGGTCGTCGCGATCGGACGCAAGCGCCCTGCGTGAAGGCACGCGTGCCGATTGACGCTTCGCGGCATGAACGGCTAGCCTCCTGCGTCTGCAAACAACGCGGGGACTGGCCATGACGCTGAGCATCACCATCGATCTGTCCGACAACGATCTGGATCATTTCCAGGCAGTCCTGCGTCGTGCGCAGGACAGTGCGGGCGAGAAGTCCGCGCAGGAGATCACCGACGCGGCATCCGCGCTGGTGGCCGGCGCGGTGGGCATCAAGGTTCCGGAGTTCATCGCCGAGCGTCTGGGCAAGCTCGATTCGCTGATCCGCATGGTGCATGACAAGGGTTGGGCGATCAGCGGCGAAGACCGCCAGCGGGTGCTCACCGCGCTGGCCTACTTCGCCGATCCGAAAGACGTGATCCCCGACTCGGTGCCGGTGGTCGGCTATCTCGACGATGCGATCATGATCGAGCTGTGCGTGCGCGAACTCAAGCACGAACTCGAGGCGTACGAGGACTTCGTGAATTTCGTCAAATCCGAATCGGTCGAACGCGGTGTCGACCCGGCCACGCTCGCCCGCGAGGACTGGCTCGAAGACCGCCGTCACGAACTGCACGAGCGCATGCAGCGCCGCCGCGAGCGCGACCGCTACAGCGGCCCGGGCGAGTCCGGCGGTATGTTCCGCTTCCGCTGAGGCGTCGTTCCCGCTACGCCGCGTGCGAGCGCGCGCTGCGTAGTCCGGCCAGGTCGCATGTCGTGCACGCTATGGCCGCTCGAGGATTGCCGTAACACCCATTCCGCCGGCCGTGCAGATCGAGATCAATCCGCGGCCGGAACCTTTCTGTTCAAGCAGCTTGGCCAAAGTGGCCACGATGCGCGCGCCGGTCGCGGCGAACGGATGACCCAGCGCCAGCGAACTGCCGACCACGTTCATCCGGGCCGGATCGATGCTGCCCAATGGTGTTGCGCGACCCAGGCGGTCGCGGCAGTAGCTCTCGCTTTCCCACGCACGCAGGGTGCACAGCACCTGCGCTGCAAAGGCTTCATGGATCTCGTAGAAGTCGAAATCCTGCAGGCTGAGCCCGGCATCGGCGAGCATCTCGCTGACCGCCACGGTCGGCGCCATCAGCAGGCCCTCACCGCCCACGAAGTCGACCGCAGCGACCTTGGCATGGGTCAGGTAGGCCTGCACGTTCCA
>JBBSDI010000298.1:0-4647 GCA_038249585.1 Lysobacterales bacterium
CAGGCGACGCATCGCGCTTGCCGCGACCCGGAACCAGCGCAAGGTTGGGCAGGATACGCTGCTCGATACCGATCTGGTTGACGGTCTCGAAGACCTTGGTCAACACCGCCGAGCAGGCGCGGTCGAAGGCGCGATACAGCACGATGCGGAACTCAAGGCCGATGTCGATACAGCCGACCGCATCGCGGAAACAGTCGCAAATGCGGTGCGGCCCGACCGGCAGTTCGTCGGGCTCGAAGGCCTTGCTTCCAGCCAGCACGCCAAAGCGCTGGCCGAGCGCAAACAGCAGCATGCTGTTGCGGATTTCGCTGCGCGAGGCGACTTCCTGCAGTGCCAGCGACTCCTCGAACGCTTCTTCTTCGACCAGCACCAGTTCGTCGCGCTGGCCACGACTGGCGCGCGAGAATTCCGGTGCTGCATGCGATTTGTCGATCGTGGCAAGTGCGGCCTCGAGGCGGATCACGAAGCGCGGCGCGACATCGGAACGGCCGCGGCGGATCTCGCGCAGTGCTTCGAGGCAGCGACGCTGCTGGTCACCGGAGCGCGCCTGCTCGGCTTGCTTGAACAATTGCTGCTCGGCCTCGTCGAAGGTCGCGGCGATGCCCCGTTCGAGAATGGCGCTCGACGCGGTCAATATCTGTTCGAGCACCGCCCGTGGACGCGGCGGCAGGCGGGCCTGCCGCAGGCCAGGCAGGTCGTTCTCCGATTGCCGCTTGCCGCGTGCTGGTCCGAGTTTGTCCATGCTGCGTGGCAGATTCCGGCGAAGGCCAACGATTGTAGCCACGGCGGGAAAAGAAAGGCCAGAGCGGGATACCGCCGACCTTCTGGCGCCGCACGCAGCCAGCGCGGCGCCAGTGGGCGCACCGATCTCGGCACGTCGACCAGTTGGCCCAGCACCCCATAGCGTGCCCATCGACGTAATCATCGGGCGCCGCGCAAACGGGCGTACTCAAGGTGCTTCGTAGCGCACGGTCAGCTGCACGGCCCGGCGGGGGGTCGCGAAGCCTGCGGCCAGTTCGTAGTCGCGATCGGTGGCGTTATCGAGTCGTGCGCCGACCCGCCAGGCGTCGGACAGCGAATACTCCAGGCGCAAATCGAGCAGGGCGTAACCGGCCAGATCGGCCGCGAAATCGCGTCGCGACGACACGTACTGCCACTGTGCGCCGCCGATCAGCCTGCCGAAATCGCGCTCGACGCCGAACGCGAACTTGCGCTGCGGGCGACGCAACAGGTCAAGGTCGGTCGTCGCGTCGCGCGCGTCCTGCACGGTGGCGCTGGCATCGACGCGCCATGAGTCCGTGCGCCAGTCCCAGCGCAGCTCGATCCCATCCAGCGCTGCGCGCGCGACGTTGACCGCCTGGAAGGTCGATCCGCCCTGGAAGGCGATCAGATCGCGCACCCGCGCGCGATAGGCGCGCGCGCCGATCCGATGCGCGCCCAGCTGCCAGTCCGCGCCCAGTTCGACGCTTTGCGAGCGTTCCGGGTCGAGCTCGGGATTGCCGGCAAACAAACCTCCGAAACCGGGCGAGTACTGCTCGTTGAGGTTCGGCGCGCGAAAGCCCTGGCCGATCGATGCGAAGGTGCGCAGGGCTTGCGCGGGGCGCCAGCCGAACGCCAGCTGCCCGGTGCCGGTGGCATCGAAAGTGGAGTTGTCGTCGATCCGCGCAGCGGCCTGGTAGTCGAATGCGCCGCGCGCGCCCTGGGTGCTGGCGAATACGCCCAGATTGATCCGCGACTGGCAGTAGTCGCACACGGTCTGGCCTCCGCCCACGCTCAGTGCCCTGCCACGCTCACGCAGCCAGTTCGCGCCGAACACCAGGCTGTCGCGCTCACCGAGTGCGAGATCGCCGGTCCAGTCGAGACTGCTGCGGCGGCTGCGAAACGCGCTGCCGAAGACCGGGGTGTCCAGCGCTTCGCGCGAGAATCCGAGCACCGTGCGCTGGCGCAGTGCCGCGCCCCACGGTCCTTCCAGCGAGATTCCGCCGACTTCGGTATCGATCGCCGAGCGGCCCTGGTCGAAGTCGACCTTGGCGCGGGTCGCCAGCAGCCGCGCAGCGATCCGCTGCTCGCCCAGCATCCGCTGGCCGCGCAGCCCGAGGTTGCTGTTGCTGTAGCCGTCGTCGTCGGGATCGTAGGAGAAACCGCCCGGCTTCTGCGCCGAGAATCCATCGAATTCGATCGCACCCACGGTCAGCCCGAGGCCGGCATCGGCATCGCCCATGGCGTAGCTGGCGCTGCCTTCGATCCGACCCCAGCGGCCAGCCGACAGGCGCAGGGAGGCACCGCGCGGTTCACGGGTGAAGATCTGGATGACGCCGCCGATCGCGTCCGACCCGTGCCAGCTCGCGCGCGGACCGCGCACGATCTCGATGCGCTCGATCTGCCCCAGGGGCAGGTGCTCGAAGGCGAATGCGCCGGTGTTGAGCGAGGCTGCGCGCACGCCGTCGATCAGGATCAGGGTCTGGTTGGAGTTGCTGCCGCGCAGGAACAGCGTGGTGGTCTGGCCTTCGCCGCCGGTTCGCGAGACATCGATGCCCGGCACGCTGCGCAGCAAGGTCAACAGATCGGGCGCCTGGCTGCGCTCGATATCGGCTCGCGCAATCACCGTCACGCTGGCCAGGGTGTCGTCGACCGTCTGCGCGCGGCGGGTGGCGGTGACGGTCATCGCCGGTTGCACGACCGGTTGCGAATACACCGGGGCTGCGGCAGCCAGAGCCGCGAAGATCAAAAGAACACGCATGGGAACACTCCATCGAACACGCACACCCGCGGCAATGCCGGGCACAGACGGAGGACCGCACGGAAAGGTGCCGGCACCACGCAGGGATGCCGGTGGAAACCCATCCGGCATCGCCCTCCGCGATGCGAACCGACCCGCGCCGCGGCGGGAGGCTGCGGCACGGTCTCAAGGCCGGTCTCCGGACTGATCGGTGGCACCTTGCGGTACCTGCGTTGTCGCCTTCCCACGCTTTCGCGCAGTGGCTTTGTGACAACGTTTGGCCGACTTACCGTTGCGGGGGCAGTGCCGGATTTGCACCGGCTTCCCGTTTCACCCGCTCGTATCGACGCGGGCACCTTGCGATACGCGCACTCTAGGCGCTCGATTCCGCTCGCGCAACGTTGACATCGCGCTAGTCGTGCTCGCGCCGCGTGCGCACCTGACCCAGCGTGTCATCGGCCTCGACGCTGACGCTGACCACGATCGGGCGGCAACACACCGCACAGTCTTCGGTGTAGGTCTGGCTGCCGCCGGACACGTCCACGCTGCTGTCGAAGGCTTCGCCGCAATAGGGGCAATGCAGGGTCACGAATTCGAGGCTCATGGCAGGAACAGTCCGGTGACATCGTTGAGAAAGCGGCGACCCAGCGCGGTGGGGCGGATCCGGCCGTGCTCGCTGTGCAACCAGTCGCGCGCGAAGGCTAGCTCCAGCAGCGGCTGGATGCGCGCCAGCGGCAGGCCGGTGCCGGCTTCGAAGGCGGCGGGTGCGAAACCCTCGTGCAGGCGCAGCGCGTTGAGCATGAACTCGAACGGCAGTTGCTCCAACGGCACCGTCTCGGTCGTACCGAAGGCCTCGCGGCTTGCCGCGCGCGCGAGGTAGCTGCGCGGCAGTGTTGCCTTGCGCGTGCGCAGGATGCTGCCATCGCCCAGCGTCGCCTTGCCGTGCGCGCCCGCACCGATGCCGAGGTAGTCGGCAAACGACCAGTAAGCCAGGTTATGCCGGCAGCGATGACCATCGCGCGCATAGGCCGAGATTTCGTACTGGATGTAGCCGGCACCTGCGAGCGCGTCCTGACATGCTTCCTGCATCAGCCACGCGCTGTCGTCATCGGGCAGCACCGGTGGCCTGGCGGCGAACAGCGTGTTCGGTTCGACGGTGAGCTGGTAGTGCGACAGATGGGTCGGTGCCAGCGCTACCGCTGCCTCCACGTCGCGCAGTGCGGCATCGAGCGTCTGGCCGGGCAGCGCGTACATCAGGTCCAGATTGAGCTCGGCGATGCCGGCATCCTGCGCCTCGCGTACCGCACGCCGCGCATCATCCGCACCATGGATGCGTCCGATGCGCTGCAGGGCGTGGTCGTCGAAACTCTGCACCCCGATGCTCAGGCGATTGACGCGGGCACGATGATAGCCCTCGAAGCGGCCGTGTTCGATGGTGCCGGGATTGGCTTCGAGGGTGATCTCGGCACCGCGCGCGAGCGGTACGATGGCGTCGACACCGTCGATGATGCGCGCGATCGATTCGGCATCGAACAGGCTCGGCGTGCCGCCGCCGAAGAACACCGTATCGATGCGGCGCCCGCGCGCCATCGGTGCATCGGCGCTGAGGTCGGCCAGCAGTGCTGCGACGTATTCGTCCTGCGGCAGCGCCGCTGCGGCCTGATGCGAGTTGAAATCGCAGTACGGGCATTTGCGCACGCACCACGGAATGTGGATGTACAGCGACAGCGGCGGCATGTAGCTGGCGTGGGTTGCCGCGTGCATCGGAAGGGCGCTCACCAAGCATTCCAGCGCGCGCGCAGGCTGTCCAGCGCCCGGCCGCGATGGCTGATCCGGTGCTTCAACGCCGGATCGAGTTCGGCAGCGGAAAGCTGATGCTGCGGATCGAAGAACAGCGGGTCGTAGCCGAAGCCGCCGACGCCGCGCGG
>JBBSDI010000299.1:0-4647 GCA_038249585.1 Lysobacterales bacterium
ACCGAGTTGTCGACCACTTCCTGCGCGAGGTGGTTGGGTCGGGAGGTGTCGGTATACATGCCGGGTCGGCGCTTGACCGGCTCCAGACCGGACAGGACTTCGATATCGGCGGCGTTGTAGCGTGCGGTCATGGTCTTGGGGGTCTGATGTACATGCGACCCGGCGATGCGGTCGGGTCAGCGCGCCAGAATGCACGTGCCGGTGCATGCGATCAAGCGGCGCGAATTCACGGGCGGCCGATTGCAACCGCGGGCGGTCGCACTTAGGCTCGGCGATCGATCAATGCGATGCGGGAACTCGAAAGATGCGGATTCGACTGTGGCTGGCAGGTTTCCTGGCAGGTGTCGTGCCTGGTGTGGCGTTGGCGCAGGACGTGCGCGCCAGCGGCGATTACTGGATACGGACCGAGGCCGCACGCGGCGACCAGCCCGAGCGCTACCGCCTGGATGCCGACTCATTGCGCCGATATCTCACCGTACTGCCGCCCGCCGACCGCGCAGGCTCGCTGCCCATGCAGCTGCCGATGCCCGACGGCAGCCTGCGGGGTTTCGAGGTCAGTCGCTCGCTGGTGATGCCCGACGAACTGGCCGCGAAGTTTCCGCTGCTGCAAACCTTCCAGGGCGTGGCGGTCGACGACAGCGGCGCGCGTTTGCGCTTCGAGCTGTCGCCCGAGGGACTCTCGGCGATGGTGTTCGGTGGCGGCGTGGCGCTGGTCGAGCGCGATGCTGCGGCCGGCGACTACACCAGCGTCAAGCGCATCCGCAGCAGCGCCCTGCCCGCGTTTACCTGCGGCACCCGTTTCGATACCGATGAAGATGTCGCGCCGAAGTCGTTCGCCCCGCATCTGAGCAGCGCCGACAGCCTTCGCGGCAAGGCCATCGGCCCGAGTCTGCGCACCTACCGCACCGCGATCGCCGCGACCGGTGAGTACACCGCCATCTTCGGCGGCACGGTCGCCGATGGACTGCGCGGCATCGTCTCGGCGGTCAATCGCGTCAACCAGATGTACGAGACCGATCTGGGCATCCGCCTGATGCTGGTGCCGAACAACGAGGCCATTGTCTACACCAACGGCGCGACCGATCCGTACACCAACAGCAACGGGGTCGCGATGCTGGGCGAGAACCAGACCAATCTCACCAACGTCATCGGTGGTGCGAACTACGACTTCGGCCATGTCTTCTCGACCGGCGGTGGCGGCGTTGCGAGCTTGAATTCGGTGTGCAACGCGGGTTCGAAAGCGCGTGGCGTCACCGGTTTGGGAGCGCCGAATCTCGACCCGTTCTGGGTCGACTTTGTCGCCCACGAGATGGGTCACCAGCTCAATGCGCCGCATACCTTCAACGGCTCGACGGGCAATTGTTCGGGAGGCAATCGCTCCGCCGCGCAGGCCTACGAGCCGGGCAGCGGCTCGACCATCATGGCCTACGCGGGAATCTGCGGTGGCGAGAACCTGCAGCCGAACTCCGATCCATTCTTCCACGTGAGAAGCCTGGAAACCATTCACACTTACACACAGTCCGGCACTGGATCGACCTGCGGCACGACCAGCACAACCGGCAACGCCACGCCGCTGCTGACCGCCACACCGAACGCCACCATCCCGGCTCGCACGCCGTTTGCGCTGACCGCAATTGCCAGCGATCCGGATGCGGGTGACCGACTCACCTACCTGTGGGAGCAGTTCGACCTCGGGCCTGCGACCACTGCCGCCACCATCAACACCGATCCGGGCACCGGACCGATCTTCCGCCCGTTCGACGCGAGCACCTCGCCGACGCGCCTGTTCCCGCGCCTGGGCAACATCCTGGCTGGCACCCAGACGATCGGCGAGGTGCTGCCGACGGTCGCACGCACGCTCAATTTCCGGGTGACCGCGCGCGACAATCGCGGCGGCGTGCAATGGTCCGGCACCGCCACGCCCGCCGTGGCGCAAACCGCAGTCACGGTGGTCGACACCGGTACACCGTTCGCAGTCACGGGTCTCGACGCCGCAACCGCATGGGCAGCGGGATCCAGTCAGAGCGTTGCCTGGGACGTGGCCAACACGGTCGCCGCACCGATCTCGTGCGCAAACGTCGCCATTGGCTGGTCGGTGGATGGCGGCGAGACCTTCCCGATCGCGCTGGCGGCCAGCACGCCCAACGACGGCAGCGAAGCGGTGACGGTGCCGGCGCAGGCGACGACTGCGGCGCGCGTGCGCGTGGCCTGCGTGGGCAACATCTTCTTCGACATCAACAACGCGAATCTGAGCGTGACCGGCGGCAACGCGGCGCCGACGATCAGCCTGCCCGGTGCGGCCGTGAGCTACACCACCAATGCGCCAGCGGTACTGCTGGATGCCGGCGGCCTGATCACCGATACCGACTCGGTCAATTTCGATGGCGGCGCGCTGAGCGCGAGCTTGAGCAACAACGGCGGCTTCGATGATCGCCTGCAGGTGCGCAACCAGGGCAACGCAGCGGGCGAGATCGGCGTGTCGGGCGTCACCGTCAGCTTCGGCGGCACCGCGATCGGCATCCTCAGCGGTGGCGTCGGCGTGCTGCCGCTGGTGGTGTCTTTCAACAGCAGCGCAACGCCCGCGGCGGCGCAGGGCCTGCTGCGCAATGTGCGCTTCAGCAGCACCGCCGATGTCACCGGCACCCTGCCGCGCACCGTGCGCGTGGGCGTCAGCGACGGCGATGGCGGCAGCGCGGTGCCGGCCACCAAGCAGATCAACATCGTGCTCAACCTCAACCCGGTGGTGGCCTTCATCGACGATGGCGATGCCGACAATCTGATCCCCGTCAATCTGCCGCTGGCCTACACGGTGGCGTTTACCAAGGACATCGATCTGGCCACGGTGTCGGCGACCGACTTCGACAACGCGGGGACCGCGGCGATCTCGATCGGCACCATCAGCGAGCCGAGCCCGGGCGTGCTGTCGGTACCGGTGACCGCAACCGCTGCCGGCACCGTGATCCTGCGCCTGCCGGCCTCCGCGTCGATCCTCGACAGCACCGGCCTTGCGGTGGCGGTTCCGGCCCAGGACGCCGATGTGGTGACGGTGGACGCGATCCGACCCACCCTGACCTCGATCGACGATGGTGATGCCGACAACGCGACGGTCACCGCTGCGGTGCTGAGCTACACCGTGGTGTTCAGTGAGGACATCGATCTGGGCAGCGTATCCGCGGCAGATTTCGACAACGCCGGGACCAGCACCGTCAGCATCGGAGCCATCGCCGAGCCGACGCCGGGAACCTTGACCGTGCAGGTGACGCCCACGTCCGGAGGCACCCTGATTCTGCGCCTGCCGGTCGCAGCGGTGGTGACCGATGTCGCCGGCAATCCGCTGCTGGTGCCATTGGCTGACAACGACACGCTCACTGTGGTCGCCGATGCGCTGTTCGCCAATTCGTTCGAGCCGTGATGTGGGTCGGTCTCGGGGCCCGGACAACGGGCCCCAAGCATCCACGAGGTACAGCCCTCAAGCGGCGAACCGCATGCAGCGCGTGGCGCAATCGGTTGCGCATGGGTGGAAACAGGCCCCTGTGTTTCGCGTCGAGCAGTTCGGCACGACGCAGCATCTCCTGCGTCATCCCGCGGAACTCGAGCAGATGCGCTGGCGTTGGCGCGACGATTCGATGATGTTGCCCGCGCATCGCGCCAAAGCGCCGCGACTGGCTTGTCGTTCCCGCAACTTCATGGCGCACAGCGAGCGCGGACTGTGGTGGCCGCCCACTGACGCAAGTCGACCCCCGATCCACGAGATCGGCCTGCGTCGGCCTTGTCGAAATGTATCTGGATAGGCACAGTGGCGACATGCTGCCCACTCTGGGTGGTCGCATCTACCGGTCGTAATCGGGTGTCGAGCCGGTAGAAGAATGGTTGATGGCCTCGATCGCGATGCGCCTCGCACGATTGGCGCGGACATCAAGACGCTACAGCTGGGTTGGCCGCTGGGCATGCCCCTGGCGCGCAAGCTGGCGCCGAGCTCGTGGGAAGTGCGCAGTCACGTGCCCGACGGCAACGCGCGCAGCATGTTCACAACGCGCGGCGCCACCACGGTGTTGCTGCACGGGTTCATCAAGTGAACACAGCGCACTCCGGCCACCGATCATGAGATGACACGGCGACGACTCGATCAGGTGCTGCATGGCCGCTAGAATCAAATCGGTTGGATCCGGCTTCGACGAATTCCTCCAAGCCGATGGACTGCTCGAGGAGGCGAGTGCGATCGCCATGAAGCGGGTGATCGCCATCAAGCGGGTGATCGCCTGGCAGCTGGCGCAGGCGATGAAGGCCAAGGGCCTGAGCAAGTTCTCGATGGCCAAGCGCATGGGTTCCAGCCGCGCGCATCTGGACCGCATTCTGGACGCCAGCGATCCGGGGCTTACGCTGGCGACGTTGAGCAAAGCCGCTCGAGCGGTGGGCTGTCGGGTCAAGGTGGAGTTCGACGCAGCTTGAGGAAGCAATGTTGCAGGCAATTGCCGTCCGTTCGGGCAGGAATTGCCGCAGGTCTGGCGCCTGCAAAGTCGCTGCTTGATGGCGCGCCCGGAGGGACTCGAACCCCCGGCCACCAGGTTCGAAGCCTGGTGCTCTATCCAACTGAGCTACGGACGCACTGCGAGCTCGACCCGGTCCTGCGCGGCATGGGCGGCGGAC
>JBBSDI010000300.1:0-4642 GCA_038249585.1 Lysobacterales bacterium
GCCCTGATCGCGGCCGTCGCCCTGCTCGGACTCAACGCCAGCGACTACGACCTGATCATCGCGGCCGCGGAGTTTTTCCGCATCACCGATGTTCCGGTGCTGATTGCGATCCCGCTGTTCACGATCGCCGGCTACCTGCTCGGCGAGAGCAAGGCGCCGCAGCGCCTGGTGCGCCTGACCGATGCGCTGTTCGGGTGGATGCCGGGCGGGCTTGCAGTGGTGGCGCTGATGTCCTGCGCGCTGTTCACGGCCTTTACGGGTGCCACCGGTGTGACCATCGTGGCGCTGGGCGCGGTGTTGTTCCCGGCGCTGATCCAGGCACGCTACCCCACCAAGTTCACCCTGGGTCTGATTACTACCTCGGGCAGTCTCGGCCTGCTGTTTGCGCCCTCGCTGCCGTTGATCATCTACGCGGTGGTCGCGCAGCAGCTCAACACCACGCCGCCGGTCGGGGTCGACGAGATGTTCCGCGCAGGCCTGTTGCCGGGCTTGATGATGCTGGTGCTGCTGGCGATCTATTCGGTGTGGAGCGGAGGCGGTCGCGCGCGGGCGCGGGTGAAGTTCAGCGGGCGCGAGGCGTTGGCTGCGGCATGGGATGCACGCTGGGAGATACCGCTGCCGGTAGTGGTGGTCGGCGGCATCTACGGCGGCTGGTTCGCGCCGTCGGAGGCAGCGGCGGTGACTGCGCTGTACGTGTCGATCACGGTGCTGGCGATCCGGCGCGAGATCAGCCTGTCCAAGGTGCCGCAGGTGTGTCGCGATGCGATGGTGCTGGTCGGCGCGATCCTGGTCATCCTCGGCTGCGCGCTGGCCCTGACCAACTATCTGATCGACGCCGACATCCCCGGCCAGCTGTTCGAGGTCATCCGCGAACACATCAGCAGCCGCTTCGTGTTCCTGCTGGTGCTGATCGTGTTCCTGCTGTTCTTCGGCATGCTGCTCGAAGGCTATCCGGCGATCATCATCCTGGTCCCCATCGTGCTGCCGATCGCGATGCGCTACGGCGTCGATCCGGTGCATTTCGGGATCATGTTCCTGGCCATCCTGCAGCTGGGGTTCTTCACCCCGCCGCTGGGCATGAACCTGTTCATCTCCAGCTATCGCTTCAATCGCCCGGTACTGGAGGTGGTCCGAGCATGCGTGCCGTTCTTCTTCATCGTGCTGTTCTGTGTGCTGGTGATCACCTTTTGGCCGTGGCTGTCGCTGGTGCTGGTGCGCTGAGGCGACGGCCGGCATGGATCGTGCAGGTTCAGGGCACGGGGCATTGAGGCCCAAGCCGGGAATTGAAAACCATGCTGGTGGTGTTCGTCGACGACGAGCCCGCGGTGCTCAACGGCATCGAGCGCATGCTGTTCTCGCAGCGTGTGCCTTGGGATGTCTACTGCATCCCCGACCCCGAAGAGGCGCTGGAGCTGATCGCCCGGATGCCGGTCGATGTGGTGGTCGCAGACCTCAAGATGCCGCGGATCGACGGCGCCGAACTGCTCGGGCGGGTGCGCCAGATGCATCCGGATGCGATCCGCATCGTACTGTCGGCGGCCAACGAGCCTGATCTGCTGCGCCGCGCATTCCACGTGGCGCATGGGTTCTTGCCCAAGCCGTGTGCAGCGCAGGAACTGGTCGCGCAGGTCGAGCGTGGCTATCAGCTGCGCCGGATGCTGGCCGATGAAGACCTGCGCCGTATCGCCAACGACGTGGGCACGCTGCCGTCCGCGCCCGGCTGCTATCTGGATCTGACCCGATTGCTGGACGATCCGTCGGTCGAAGCAGCCGCTATCGCCAAGGTGGTTGGCCGCGATCCGGCACTGGCGGCCAAGGTGCTGCAGCTGTGCAACTCGGCCTATTTTTCCGCCGGCCGCCCGATCGCCGACATTCCAGCGGCCGTGGTCCGACTGGGCTTCGACACCCTGCGCCAGGTGGTGCTGCTGACCGAAGTCTACGGCGGCGTCGGTGGCGACGTTGCAACCATCCAGCGCAGCCAGAGCACTTCCGCACTGGCCGCCGCACTGGTGCCTGCATTCGGTGCGGACCAGCCCAGCACCGATCTGGCGCGCGTGGCCGCACTGCTGGCGGGCGTAGGCGATCTGTTGTTGTCGCGACGCAAGCAGCCAGGACCGACCCAGACTGGTACCGGACCTGCGCTCGCTGCCTATCTGCTGGCGCTATGGAACCTGCCGATGACGGTGGTCGAGGCTGTCGCGCTGCGCGATGAGCCCGCAGCCGGTGGCGATCGCTTCGGTCTGGCCGGCATGACCCACGTGGCGACCCGGCTTGCGCTCGGTGAGGGGCTCGACGAGGGCTACCTCGAGCATGTCGGGGTGCTCGCCCAGGTTCCACGCTGGCGTGAAATCCGACAGCGCATCGCCAGCCGGGGCGAATAGTCGCAGCGCGACCTGCCTTTCGTCTGGCAGGCGAGCTCTTCCGGCGCTAGAATGCCGGGCTACTTTTTTGGCGGGTAGCGACGTATGCGGATCCTTACCGAAGCGCTGACCTTCGACGACGTGTCGCTGGTTCCTGCCGAGTCCAACGTGCTGCCACGCGATGTCAGCACCGCCAGCCGGCTCACCCGTGGCATCCGGCTGAACATTCCGGTGGTCGCCGCGGCCATGGATACGGTCACCGAGTCGCGCCTTGCGATCACCATGGCGCAAAGCGGCGGCATCGGCATCATCCACAAGAACATGCCGGTCGAGCGTCAGGCGCTCGAAGTGCGCATCGTCAAGAAATTCGAAGCCGGCGTGATCCGCGATCCAATCACCGTGACCCCCGATACCTCGATCCGCGACGTGATGGCGATCACCCGCGCGCGCAACATCTCCGGCGTGCCGGTGGTGCAGGGCGCCGATCTGGTCGGCATCGTGACCTCGCGCGACCTGCGCTTCGAAAAGAACTTCGACGCCCCGGTGAGCACCATCATGACCCCGCAGGAACGCCTGGTGACGGTGCCCGACGGCGCGCCGGACGAGGACGTCATCGCGCTGCTGCACAAGCACCGGATCGAGAAGGTGCTGGTGGTCAACGAGCGCTTCCAACTGCGCGGCATGATCACGGTCAAGGACATCCAGAAGTCGCACGAGAATCCGTTCGCCTGCAAGGATGATCAGGAGCGGCTGCGGGTCGGCGCGGCGGTCGGCGTCGGTGGCGACACCGAGCAGCGGGTCGCCGCCCTGATCGAGGCCGGCGTCGACGTGATCGTGGTCGATACTGCGCACGGGCACTCTGCCGGCGTGATCGAGCGCGTGCGCTGGGTCAAGCGCACCTACCCGAACGTGCAGGTCGTGGGCGGCAACATCGTGACCGCCGACGCAGCACGGGCGCTGGTCGATGCCGGCGCGGACGCGGTGAAGGTCGGCGTGGGTCCAGGCTCGATCTGCACCACGCGCATCGTTGCCGGCGTCGGCGTGCCGCAGGTCACCGCGGTGTCGATGGTGTCCGCGGCGTTGGCCGACAGCGGCGTGCCGCTGATTGCCGATGGCGGGATCCGCTATTCCGGCGATATCGCCAAGGCGATCGCAGCTGGCGCTTCGTGCGTGATGATCGGTGGCATGTTCGCCGGCACCGAAGAGGCGCCCGGTGAGGTCGAGCTGTACCAGGGCCGCTCATACAAGAGCTATCGCGGCATGGGTTCGCTCGCCGCGATGGCCGACGGATCGAAAGATCGCTATTTCCAGGACGCCGCCGACGCCGACAAGCTGGTCCCGGAAGGCATTGAAGGTCGCGTGCCCTATCGCGGCCCGCTGCGCAACATCGTCCACCAGCTGGTCGGCGGATTGCGCGCCTCGATGGGCTATGTCGGCTGCGCCAGCATCGACGAGATGCGCACCAAGCCGCAGTTCGTGCGCATCACCAGCGCCGGTGTGCGCGAGAGCCATGTGCATGATGTGGCGATCACGAAAGAAGCGCCGAATTATCGGATGGAGTAGACAACAAGCACAGGGTACAGGGCCCAGGGTACAGGCTGGGCCGCGATCTATGTCTTGGACCCTATATCCTGCGACCTTATGCAAAACATCCACTCCGACAAGATCCTGATCCTCGACTTCGGCGCGCAATACACGCAGCTGATCGCGCGGCGCATTCGCGAGCTGGGTGTCTACTGCGAGATCTGGGCCTGGGATCACGATCCGGCGGCGATCGCTGCGTTTGCGCCGCGCGGGATCATCCTGTCCGGCGGCCCGGAGTCGGCCATCGAAGCCGGATCGCCACGTGCGCCGCAGACCGCTTTCGAGGCCGGCGTGCCGATACTGGGGATCTGCTACGGCATGCAGACCATGGCCGTGCAACTCGGTGGCGGAGTCGAGGCTGGCCATCACCGTGAATTCGGCTATGCACGCGTGGCCGCGAACCCTGACTGCCGCCTGTTTGCTGGTTTAAGTGACGCGATGGATGGGGCAGTCCCGCTGTTCGACGTCTGGATGTCGCATGGCGACCGCGTCACCGCGTTGCCATCCGGCTTCAGCGCGGTGGCTGCTACCGATAGCGTCGCGTTCGCCGCAATGGCCGATGAAGTGCGCAGCTGGTACGGCGTGCAGTTCCATCCCGAGGTCACTCACACCACCCAGGGCGCGGCCATCCTGCGGCGCTTTGTGGTCGAGATCTGCGGCTGTCGCACCCTGTGGACCGCAGCGAACATCATCGACGA
>JBBSDI010000301.1:0-4609 GCA_038249585.1 Lysobacterales bacterium
GCGATCGATCGCGATCTGCGTCATCTGCGCAAGACTTGGCTCGCCGCCGGGATCGCCGGCGCGGTCGTGCTCGAAGCGCATGTGATCGGGCTCGAACAGGCCCAGCAGCGGTGCATTGTCGCGCGGATCGAGCGCATCGAGCTGGCTCGCGTTCCACACGAAGTTGCCGGTGGGGTTGCGCGCTTGCCACTCGGCGATCAGGTTGCGGCCGTCGCGGCGGATGCCGGTAGCCGCCGCGTGCTCGGGATCGCGCTCGGTATACGGCAGGAATTGCGCGCGTCCGCCCGCCAGCGTGACGTCGACGCCATTGCCGATGCGCGGCTCGATGAACTGTCGCGCGATGTCGCGGCAGCCGGCAGCAGCCGCGGCCGGCGCAATGGCGTAGTCATCTTCCCAGTTGCGGTCCGGACTGCGCGCGAAGGTCGCCGCCGGGGTCGCATGGGTCAGGCGGGTGGTGGTGACCACGCCAGTCGCCAGACCCGCGGACTCGGCGATCTCGAGCAACGAGACCAGTTCGTCGGCGGCCGCGCCGCGGCAATCCGCTCTGCGCGCACCCGGGCCGACCGACAGCACTCCGATGCGGGTCTTCACCCCGGTGATCATCGCGGTCATGGTGCCGGCCGAGTCGGGCGTCTGCGCGTCGGTATTGTAGGTGCGCGAGAGTGCGGTGTACGGCAGCTGCTCGAAGCTCAGCGTGTTCTCCTCGCCGGGTCGACCGTTGCGCTGGCCCTCCAGAATGCGCGCGGCGGCCACCGTAGTCAGACCCATCCCGTCGCCAACGAACAGGATCACGTTGCGCGCCCGGCCGCGACTTGCGCCGTTCGCAGCCGCGCGCGCAGCACCGGCTCGAAAAAACCATGCCGAGGTTTCACCGTCGGGGTGATCGACCGCTGGCACTACAATCGGTTGCGGTGCGGCGGGCGATGCCGGGCCGATTGCAGCAGATTCGGCACCGCCGCGGGTGGCGCAGCCGGCGACGGCCGTCAGGCACAGCAGCCATAGCATGCGCAGGAACATCGACAGTTCTCCCGGTCAGTTCAGGCATTCTGCCCACAGCGCGATGACATTGGCCACCACAGTCGCGATACGCGGCCGCGACCGCGCATCAACATCGAAGCTGGGACGCTGCACGCAGGCAAAGGCGGGTCGAATGCGACACTATGCCGAACGTTTCGCCACCCGGGTAGGCACACCGATGCGCATTGCAACCACCATGCTGCTGCTGGCGCTCACGCTGGCTGCTGCGGCGAACGCCGGGCTGCCTGCGCCCTACCTGCCACCGCAGCGGATCGGTCCGTCCGTCACCGGCGATGGCGCGATCGGCGACCAGCTCGGCCGTGCCATCGCGCATCAAGGCACCACGCTGCTGATCGGCGCGCGACAGACCGTGCTGCCGGCGGTCGATGCGGGCGAGGGTGTCCAGAGCGGGGCGGCCTACGTGTACCTCGATACGGGCACCGCGTTCACCGCGCAGCAGAGACTGCAGGCGCCCGATCCCGGCGAGGACGATCTGTTCGGTGCCGCCCTTGCGCTCGACGGCGATCTGCTGGTGGTCGGCGCGCCCGGCGCGGATCGCCAGATGCTGGTGAACCGGGGTTCAGCGTACTTGTTCCGACGCGGACCCGGTGGCTGGACCTGGGAAGCCACGCTGGCGCCACCGGATGCCGCAGCTGGAGCCAATTTCGGGATCGCGGTGGCGGTCGATGCCGGCACGGTGCTGATCGGTGCGCCGGGACGCGCAGTCGGCGTCGCTGCGGGTGCCGGCAGCGTGTTCGCATTCCGCCAGGTGGCTGGCATCTGGACTGCGGTGGCCACGATCACCGCACCGCTGCCCGTAACAGCAGACCGCTTCGGCAGCGCACTCGCACTCAATGCCGATCGCCTGCTGGTGGGGGTGCCGCTGGCCGATGCCGCGGGCGGCGTGCAGGATGCAGGCGCGGTCGATGCGTTTGTGGTCGGTGCAGGATTCGTTTTTGCGACGCGACTGGTCGAACCGCTGCCGGTAGCTCAATCACGCTTCGGCAGCGTGCTGTGGATGGGTGCCGCGCAGGCATTGGTCGGTGCGCCGGGAAACACCGACACCGGCAGCAACCAGGGTTTCGTGCGTGCGTTCACCCGCAGCGCCAACAATTGGTTGGCTGCAGAGCGACTCGTGGCATTGGATGGTGCGATCGCCGATGGATTCGGCAGCAGCATCGATGGCGATGGCAGCAGCGTGTTGATCGGTGCGTTGTCGCGCGTGTTCGGGCAGGGCGGTGGCTACGTGTTCACCCGGGTCGGTGGCGTGCTGACGCAGCGTGCGCGGCTGGAGGATTTCAGCGAGCCGGAAGGCGGCGGCCTGACCGGCGTCGGCGCCGCGCTGATCGGTGGCCGTGCGCTGCTTGGTGCCGACCTCGCCACCGTACTGCCTAATCGTGCGCAAGGCGTGGTCCGCGTGTGGCGCGGAAGCGAGGCAACATGGACGCCGGAGCCGCGCATCGATCGCGGCGACGGCGCCGCCGGCGATTTCTTCGGCTTTGCGCTGGCCATCGACGGCCCGCGGTTGGCGGTCGGTTCGTTTCTGGAAGATACGGCTGCCGGTGGCGACGATGCCGGCACGGTGAGCATGTTCGATCGGTCCAATGGCAGCTGGACCTTGCGGCAAAAGCTCGAAGCACCCGATGGCCAGCCCGAAGACCTGTTCGGGCGCGCAGTCGCCATTGCCGGCGATCTGCTGGTGGTCGGTGCGCCACAAGACATCTTCGGGATCGAGGTCCGCGCGCGCGGATCGATCTACGTGTTTCGCCGCGCGACCGATGGCCAATGGGCGTTCGAACGCAAGCTCACCGCGCCCGATGCGCAGCCCGACGATGGCTTCGGTTTCGCGCTGGCCTTCGACGGGCGCCGCCTTCTGGCTACCGCTCCCGGTCGCGATGACGGCGCGACCGACCGTGGTGCTGCCTATGCGTGGAGCGTGCTCGACGACGGCAGCTTTCGCTTCGACGGCAAGCTGCTGCCGGCTTCGGTACCGGATTTCGGACTGGCCGGGATCGGGCTCGCGCTGGCTGGCGAGCGCGCAGTGCTCGGTGCGCCCGAGGCCACCGTCGGCGGTCGTGCGGCACAGGGCATGGCAGTCGTGTTCCAGTGGAACGGAACCAGTTGGGTCGAAGCCAGCAGCGTCGTCGCTGCCGATGGCGCGCAAAGCGATCGTTTCGGCGGCGCGGTGGCGTTGGAGCGCGACGGTTCTCCGCTTGCCGTTGGCGCCACCGGGGCCAGTGCCGACAGGGACAATCGCCGCACCGGTGCTGCGTACGTTTTCCGCATCGATTCTGGCGCTGCGGTACAGGAGGCGCGTCTGCAAGCCGCGATTCCGGAGCCCGGCGCGGGTCTCGGCAGTGCGATCGACCTGCGCGACGGACGCCTGCTGGTCGGCGCATCCGGCGAGGACACCGGGGGTATCGTCAACGTCGGGCGCGTGCATCTGTGGCAGCGCACTGGGACCGGCTGGACGACTCGGGGCACCATCGAGCCGGTCGACGCCACGCCGTTCACCTTCTTCGGCCGCAGCGTGGCCACTGACGTTGGCACTGCGGTGATCGGCGGGCCGCTGCGCGCGTCACTGGGTCCGGCCGAAGGCAGCGCGTGGATCTACGCCGACAGCGATCGCCTCGGTGCGGACGGCTTTGAATAGCGCTGCTTTGGCGGTCCGCTGGCATTACCCGAAGCGCGAAGCGGGCACCCCGAGCCACTCGAGCGCGGTGCCGCTGTAAAGTCGCTGTGCGTCGGAGTCCGACAAGGCGAGCGCATCGATCAGCGCGCCCGGCTGCTGCTCGCCCAGCGGAAACGGATAGTCGGTGCCCAACATCACCTGGCTGGTGCCGACAGTATCGAGCAGATAGCGCAGCGCGCGCGGATCCGCGACCCAGGAATCGAAGTACAGGCGCGTCAGATACTCGCGTGGATTGCGCGGGTTGTCGGTCGCGACCAGGTCCGGTCGCATGCGGAAGCCATGCTCGATGCGCCCGATGGTGTAAGGGAATGCGCCGCCGCCGTGGGCCAGGCAGATGCGCAGGCGCGGCAGGCGCTCGAGCACGCCGCCGAAGATCAGGCAGCACGCCGCGCGACTTTGTTCGGCCGGCATGCCGACCAGCCATGGCAGCCAGTATTTCGGCATCGACTCGCTGCCCATCATGTCCCACGGATGGACCAGGATCGCAGCACCAAGATCCTCCGCCGCGGCGAAAAAATCGAACAGCTCCGGCGCGTCGAGATTCCACTCGCCGATGTGCGAGCCGATCTGCACGCCGGCCATCCCCAATTGTTCGATGCAGCGCGACATCTCCTCGATCGCGAGCCGCGGCGCCTGCATCGGTACCGTACCGACACCGGCGAAGTGGCGCGGATGCGCGCGGCAAAGCTCGGCCGTGTGGTCGTTCAACGCGCGGTGCAACTCGAGCGCCTGATGCGGCTTGGCCCAATAGCTGAACATCACCGGCACCGTCGAGACCACCTGCACGGATATGCCGTGCGTCGCGTACTCGGCAATCCGCAGCTGCGCATCCCAGGTATTCGGCCCGATCTCGCGGAAGAACTTGCCACCGCGATAGATCCGATGCCGGCCCTCGGCCAC
>JBBSDI010000302.1:0-4584 GCA_038249585.1 Lysobacterales bacterium
CCACGTCTCGCTGTCCGATGGCAGCACCAGCAGATCGGCTGCTGCATACAGCGCAGGAAGCTCGGTCTGGTTGCGAAAACCGAGGAAACCGACGGCAATCCCCGCCTTCGCCGCCTGCGCCTGCAGCACTGCGCGCTGCGGACCGTCGCCGACGATCCACAACACCACGTTGTGCCGTGACAGTCCCCATACCGCCTCGATCAGCATATCGACCCGTTTGCCGAGAACCAGCCGGCCCACGAAAAGGACGGCCAGGCGCTCGCCTGCATCCAAGGCCTCTCGCGTTGCTGCACGCAGCGGAACTCCTGCAGCAAAACGCGCCACATCGACCGTATGCGGCACGACATGGATGCGCCGCGATGGTACCCCGAGCGTGCGCAGATACGCGTTTGCATGCACCCCCGCGGCCAGAAATCCATCCAGGCTTCGCAGCAATGGTCGGTGCACGATCTGGCGCAGCAGTCGCCGCCATCGGCCATCGCCCGGCTGCGACTGCGAGTCGCTGCGCGCAAACACCGGAATGCGCAGACGCTTTGCTGCCGCAATCGCCTGCCAGTAGCTGCGCAGGTTCCAGCCACCGACCACCAGCGCCTGCGGCCGGGTCTGTGTCAGCCAGTCCGCGACTTCGGGGGTGTTGCAGCCGTTGAATCGACCAACTGACGGCTTCCCGGCGACGTTATGCAAGAAACGATGGCGATAGCCACCCAACAGTTCGACGTCCCATTCGAAGGCGGTTCCGTAGCCTGCGGCAGACTGGCCCGCGGCGTCCTGCCGGTGCGCGAACCACGCCTCGAAATCGCACTGCCGGGCCAACGCGCGAAACAGCGGTGAGTGGTACTGGATCGGGTGGCTGGCCAGATACACGAGCCTCATCGCTGACGCTCGACCATGTGATCGAGAACCCGGCATATTCTTCGGGTCATCGCCGCCGCATCGAGCTCACCCAGATCGACCGCGGTGGCCACTTGCGGCCGAGGAGCATCAAACCATTGCGCAAGCATCGCATCGCGCAGGGTCGCGCTGCCGTCGGCAGCGGTCGGATCGAAACCGATGAATAGCGTGCCCGTATGTACATTGGCAAGCGCATGTGCCGCGCTTCGGTCGTGGAATGCTGCAAGCAGCGGGCGACCGGTGAGCAGGCACGGCGCAAGCTTTGATGCGACATAGGCCGGGTCGTCGGAGCCGGGCACCACGATCGCCTCGGCTGCATCGAGCAGACGATAGGTCTCGACAAGACCGACCCGCTGCGGACGTTCGACCACCAGATCGCCAACGCCATGTTCGCACGCAAGCGCTGCCAGCGGAGCGCTCGACTGCCGCGCATCGTATGCGGTGCCCACGAACAGCATGCCGAAATCATGAAACTGTTCCGGGTGTCGCTTCCGCCGGATGGCGAGCGCGGCGAACAGCGCGCCCACTGCGAAGTGCATGTCGGGTCCTCCGCGTCCGGCGTACACCCACCAACGCGCCCTCCCCTGCAACATCTCCGGTCGCGCGGTCGACCGCCGCGCGAGCGCCAGGTCGGCTGCCGAAGCCCCGAATGGGACTGTTTCGAACGCGCCCGGATCCAGGTCCGGATAGCGCGCACACAAAGTCGTGCGATACGCAGCACTGACGGTCAAGTGCGCTGCCGCATGGCGCGCCACCCGCGGCTCGAAGCGTCGTGCCAGTGCCTGCATGACGCCGTACCGGAAACGCCCGCCGGGCGGCTCCACGTTCGGATGCTCGTCGTAGTAGGTAGAAAGCCACGGATCCTGCCAGTCGAGCAGTACCGGAAACGGCCAACGCAGGCTCAGCGGCCATAGCGGAAAATCCGTGTTGGACATCAGGCCTGCGTCGAACTTGCGCTTGCCTTGCAGGCGTGCGAGCGCTTGCCGCAGCGGCCACCACGCCCGCAGCGATACCTGACGCAGTCCGCAGCGCCCGGCGATCGCCCGCGACCAGGCGCGTACCCGCACGATCTGCGCATCCTCCGGAATGGTGGCTGCCAGCGCCTCGTCGCGCGATCCGGCGTCGCTTGCGGTGTCGAGCGCGACCACGGAAGCCCGCCATCCGCAGGCGTGCAGATACGGCAGCATCATCCGAACCCGCTGCGCATCGGCGCCGTTCCATGGCGGCATGCGTGGACACACAACCAGCAGCTCGCGCATCAGCGATGCACCATGTGCTGGTAGATTTCCTCATAGCGGCGCTGCACGATGCCCAAGTCGAAGCACGACTCGACCCGGGCCCGGCAATCGGCGCGACGCAGCGCCGGCAGCGCGGCAACTGATCCGATCGCCGCGGCGATATCGTCGACCACAAATCCGTCCACGCCGTCGCGAATGATCTCCGCGGCTGCTCCACGGCGAAACGCAATGACCGGGGTACCGCAGGCCAGCGCCTCGGCGATCACGATGCCGAAGGGTTCATCCCATTCGAGCGGCAACAGCATCGCGGCAGCGCTGCCGAGCAGCGTGTTTTTCTGCACGTCGTTCACCGCGCCGACGAAGCGCACGCGGTCGTCGTCGAGCAGTGGTGCGATCCGCTCGGAAAAATAGGCTCGACCCTCGGCGCTGTCGACACGATTGCCCGCGATCACCAGCCGTCGCCCGACGCTTCGGGCGATCTCGATTGCCGTGTGTGCGCCCTTGATGCGTTCGAGCCGCGACAGGAACACCAGCGGCGCACCGTCCGCGACGTGTGGCTGGAAGTCGAAACGCGCGCAGTCGACAAAGTTGTGCACCACGGACCAACGGCCTCCCGCCTGTGCGCCAACGCCCGTTATGAACTCGCTGCAACCGGTGAACTGCAGGCTGTCGCCAGCCAGGCGACGCGCTGCAGCAACGGTGCGGGCGGTTGGGAGCCGCTGGTAGGACATCAGCTTCGGTAGATCGCGCGCGAGCCACCGACCGAGATAGGCCAGCCGGGAGAAGCTGTGCACCAGCTGCGGCCTGAATCGCCGCACGGCGCGGTCCAAGGCCAGCGTATTGCGCAGATGATCACCAATCGAGCGCGGCTCGGCGACTGCCCACGCGAATCGTGCTTCGGCTTGCGCGGTGCTGTCGGGATGCGCCAGCAGGCACACTTCATGACCCGCAGTTCGCAGCGCGCCGAGCAGCCCATCGACGATCCGCTCGATGCCACCATATAGTGTCGGCGGCACCGGGATCATCGGATCGGCAGTCAACAGGATTCGCGGTTTCATGCCTGCCATCGCTTGTCGCCGCGCAGCGGCGACTCGCCGCGCAGCATGACCAGATCGACCTGCCACAGGGTGTCGTCCAGCGGGCGTCGTGTCACGCCTGCCAGATCCCACGGCACGAAGTCGCGCACCGCGAGCCACGCCAGCACCTCGTTGATCAGCGGCACACCGGCGTGGATATCGATCACATTGAGCTCGATCAGAATCGCCTGGGCCTGCTGGAGCACGGACTCGGCGCCGCGCAGGACTGCAAGCTCGTAACCCTGCACATCGATCTTGAGCAGGTCGCAGCGGGCCGTCACCACGCCTTGCGTCACGAGATCGTCGAGCGCGTGCGTTTTCATCGCTACTCGCTCGAAGCCCTGCGGCGCGTGCTCCAGCAGCACGCTCGACGCGGTTTCAGCGATGGACAGTGCCACATTCTCGCCGCTATATGCGCCAAGCAGTTGCGCGTGAACCACCACGCGCTGGCCGCGAAAGCGCTCGCGGAGCTTTGCGTCCCTGCCAGGCAACGGTTCAAAGCAGCTCACGCTCACCTCGGGCCAGACAGCGAGCACGGCAGCGGCGAAGTCGCCGCGATACGCACCGATATCGATCACGGCATGCACGGGCAATCCCGCGCGCTGCAGCCGTTGCAGGCTCGCCATGATCGATGGCACACCGAGCCGACTGCGCAGCCGGGCAGCGATCGCTGCGCGCAAGTCGCTCAGCGTCCTCATGCGTGCGCGCTCCGGGCAGCTACGACCGCACGACGCAGCGACTGCAGGAACTTCGCCTGCTCGGTGTCCCAACAGTAGCGGTCGCGCGCCAGCGCCAACGCCCGCGCGGAGGCCCGCGAACGCAGCGATCGATCCGCCATCCACGCGTCCAATCGTGCTGCCAGCGCGTCGCTGTCCGCGAGATCGACGCAGATCGCGGCATCGCCCAGCTCGACTGCCAGTTCGCGTTGTGCGGACGTGTCGCTCAGCAACACGGGCGTGCCCGCCAACAGATAGTGGAAGATCTTGTTGCCGAGGCAGTCATCGTGGTTGCGACAGTCCGCGATCTCGATGGACAGTCCCAATCCGTGTCCACGGCAACTTGCAGTCACCTGGTCCGGCGGCAGCGGAGGTTCGACCACCAGCGGCACAGCCGCTCCGCCTGCGCGGACCAATTGCGCGCGGAACTGCTCGACGTAGCCACGCTGCGGCATGCCGCGCAAGACCAGCGATACCGGGTAAGTCATCCGCGCCAGCGCTGCGACGATGGCCTCGAGCCCCCGTCCGGGACCGATGGTCTGCGAGACCCAATACAGCGAATCCTGAATCGCTGTTACCGGCGCCTCCAGCGTCGCTACGTCCGACTGCGGAGACACGTTCAACACCGTATCGAATGGCACGCCGAATCGTTCTGCCAGTGAC
>JBBSDI010000303.1:0-4580 GCA_038249585.1 Lysobacterales bacterium
ATGCCGGCTCCCACAGTGAGGTGGGCTCGGGGCAAGCCTGGTGGCGTCGGAGTGCGGGCTTGCAGGTCTGGCAGTCACAGCCCTTTCTCGCTGTGGGAGCTGCCATGGCAGCGACCGGGGTCGCGGCTGAAGCCGAGGTGGCAGTCGCCGGCATGCCGGCTCCCACAGTGAGGTGGGGTGCTCGGGGCAAGCCTGGTGGCGTCGGAGTGCGGGATTAAAAGGAGTGCGCTTCAACGCACTCCTTTCTTGCCTCGGCTGCGCTGTCCATGCTCCGCGGTCCGTTCGGCATCCATGCCTCACCCTCGGCAAGAAAGGAGTGCGCTTCAACGCACTCCTTTCTTGCCTCGACCTTCGTTGTCTTCCCAGTTTAGGATGCGGCGGGCGATCAGGATGTACAGGCGTTTGCCGGTGGCGTGCCACAGGCGCGTGATCCATGAGCGGCGCGCGAGGATGCGGCGCTCGGTCGGGGTGATGCGGCTGGGGCAGCAGGTACGCTTGTGCTTGAGCAGATGGCGCAGGTTCTCGCGCGCGAGCAGTCGGAACATCGGGGTGCGCGGATTGCGCGCCACCCACGCGAGCTGGAAGTCGATTACCGCCGGCCGGCCGTCGGCGCGCACCAGCCAGTTGGCCTCCTTGGCCAGATCGTTATGCAGTACGCCGCGCGCGCGCATCGCGCGCTGCAGGCGCCATGCAGCGTAGAAATACTGCACATCGCCCGGTCGCGCGTCGTGCATGGTGCTGCCGCCGATCCAGCTGCGGCGCAGGCGACGGCCGTCGAATCCGAGCAGGCGCGGCACACCATCGAGCCCGTCGAGTGCGCGCAGCGCGCGCGCCTCGCGCGCTGCGGCACCACGCGCGATCCAGCGCAAACCAAAGCTGGCGTGATCGGTATCGCGTTCGATCAGCGTCGCATCGTCCGCAGCGACCACGCTGATCGAGCCGAGATGGTCGCGCTTGAGAAGCTGTGGCTGCGATGCGCCCACACGCGGCTCAGCGGTTGGCCAGCAGTGCGCGGGCGAACGCCTCGGTCGTGGCGCGGTCGATGCCGGCGACCTCGAGGGTCAGCACCAGGTCGCTTCCGAGCACCACCATCTGCGGCGGTGTTCCACCGTCGAATCCGGCGGCCACCGCTTCCTCGCCGATCCCGATCACGGTTGCGGGCACCTGTTTGAACTCGTATTCGAGGCCGGTCACGATGCTGCGGTAGTAGTCGCTCAAGCCCAGATTCACCGAACCGGCGCGCAGCGAATCGACGCTGAAAGCGCGACCGACTACCTGTCCGCCGAAGAACACCCAGGTGCAGGTGCTGGCTGCGGGAACGCCTTGGGCCGGTGCCGTGCGACGCGGCTCGACCGCCACGCGGCCGATCATCTGTGCCAGCACTTCGGGCGCGGCCATGGTGCATGCATTCAGACCGCCGGCGACCACCGTGCGCGAACCATCGCGATCGAACGCGCCACGCAGGGATTCAGGCGCGAAACGCCATGCGGCATAAGCGGCAGCGGCGAGCAGCGCCAGCACGATCAGATTGCGGGCAAGCCTGGAGCGACGACGCGCCATGTACGGTTCCGCCAGCCGGGAATGGACCACGAGTATGCGGGGATACTTCGCTGACGTCACGGGCCACCGCCGCCAGTCGACGGGCGCCTCGATCGCCGAGGTGGTATCGACATCGTCCATGAACGTGCGCTGCTGCGCGGATGGTTCGCAACGCTGCCCGAGCCCGGCTTCGCTGACATCAGGCGCGCAGCGCGGCTACGCTGTGCTCCCACCGGCGTCCGTCGAACGGCGTAGTCAAGACCGCTTCAATCGTGTGTGGATCGAGGCAGCGTACGTTGACATCGATCCCATCCGGATGCGATCGCGGCACGTACCAGGCCTTGATACCGCACGCCCGGCAAAAGCGGTGTTGCGCCACCCCGGTGTTGAACGTGTAGGTGCTCAACTCGTGCTCGCCCTGCAGCAGGCGAAAGCGCTCGCGCGGCACGATCAGGTGCAGGAACGCCGACATCGCGCACATCGAACAGTTGCAGTCGAGGGCCTCGATGCGGGCTGGCGCGTCGACCTCGAAGCGGACCCGTCCACAGTGGCAGCCACCCGCGTGGGTCACGAACGCGGCGCTGCCGGATGTGCCGGCAGTCATGCTGGAATTCCCGATCCCATGGCCCGATGTTAGCCTCTGCGGCAATGCCACGACGAGGTTGCGATGAATCCCGAACTGCTCTACGTGATCGCCGGCATCATGGTGCTGCTGGGCCTTGCAGGCACGGTGCTGCCGGCCCTGCCCGGCGTGCCGTTGGTGTTTGCCGGCATGCTGCTGGCGGCCTGGGTCGGTGATTTCCAGCACATCAGCGTGTGGAGCGTCGCCGCACTCGCGGTGTTGACGGTGCTGGCGGTCGGCATCGATCTGCTTGCCAGCGCGTTCGGCACCAAGATCGCCGGTGCGAGCAAGTGGGCGTTCATCGGTGCCGGCATCGGCGCCATCGTGGGTCTGTTCTTCGGCTTGCCCGGACTGCTGCTAGGGCCTTTCGTCGGTGCTGTCGCCGCCGAAGCGCTGGTCACCCAGAATCTGCAGCAGGCGGCCAAGGCGGGTGTCGGCGCCAGCATCGGCCTGCTGTTCGGCGCGATCGGCAAGATCGCACTGGCGTTCACGATGCTTGGACTTTTTGCGCTCGCACTGTTGTTTTGAGCAGCGTCCCGAGGTCGCGATCGCATCTGGAAAACACGACTCGGTGAGCCGCAGTTTCGCGATCTGGTGAACAATCCGGGCTAGAATCCGGGCCCATGGAGATCGACGCGCGATGAGCCTGTACCTGTTGCCATTGGCCGCTGGCCTGCTGATCCTTGCCGCTGCATTCGTGACGCGCCTGGCAGCGGCGCGCAAGCGCGGCGAGCGCGAGGTGGCAGCCGGCCTGGAAGTGCTGCGCGACCTGCGCTGGAAAGAGTTCGCCCAACTGGTGACGCAATCGTTCGAATCGCGCGGCTACGCGGCGCAGACCAACCTGCGCAAACCTGGCGAAGACGGCGTGGACATGATCCTGACCCGCGCCGCGGAGCGCACGCTGTTGCAGGTCAAGCACGGTGGTTCGTATCTGGTCGGCGCGGGGCCGGTGCGTCTGCTAGCCGGCATGCTCGGCGCGCAACAGGCGCAGTCCGGCGTGATCGCCACCTCCGGCGCCTTCGATGCCGCAGCGATCGATGCTGCGCGCAACGTGCCGGTCAGCCTGCTCGATGGCGAACCGCTGTGGAGCAGCATCAAGGACCTGCTGCCGGAGGCGTTGCTGGACGATGCACAGGAACGCGCAACGGCCGCCGACAAGCGTGCGCAGTCCAAGCTCAGCGTACTGGCGATCGGTGGCACGGCCCTGGTGCTTCTCGGTGCGGGGCTGTGGGGAATGCAGGCGATGGAATCCGGCTCGTCGCCAGTCGCCTCCGGGCCGGCAAGCACAGCGGGTGCCGCGCCACGCGACGCTGCGCAATCCGCGGCTGCCGCTGCCGCGGCCAGCGAACGTGCCACGCGCGCTGCACGGGCGCCGGTGGCCGAGCCGAGCGAGGCCGAGATGGCGCAGCAGCGCGACTTCGCGGCCGCCGAAGCCTTGCTGGTCAACGGTGTCGCGTCGGCGTCGTGGTCGAGCAATTCGACGCTTGCGGTTTCGCTGCGCGGACCACTGGAAGACGCGCGCCGCAACGCGATCCTGCAGGACATCTGCTCGCGGGTCGTTGCCCGCGACGCACTGCGCTTCACGCGACTGCAGGTCAGCGTCCTCGGCGCGGCCGAGGGCGGGGGCACTGCTTCACCGCGCTGGTATCCGTGCCGCTGAGCGGCGCGACGCGGCCATGGACGGAGTGCGTCTCGATGAACAGCTGCCGACCGCCGGTCGATTCGGGCGACTGCTGCCTTATCGCCTCGACGCGTGTGTGCTAGAAATCCGCCAGCCCTCGAAGTTCCCGCCGCTCGATGGCTGCAATGCTGGCAAACCGATGTCGCAGCACCCACCACGGTGGCCGCCGCGACCCGGTGCAGTCTGGCAGCTGGGTCGCAGCTGGCTGGCCTGCGTGACCGTGCATTGACTGCAGCCAAACCGGACAGCCTCACACTCCTTCGCCATGCCCCGAGCCACCCGCGATCCTCGGCTCACGCCTTTGCCCGGTGATGCCCTGCGCACCCCGACCGGCCTGACCTACCGTGTGCTCGACCGCTTCGTGTCCACCGGCGGCAAGGGTGGCGACCTGCCCGGCGTATTCTGCGCGGTGGAAACCGACGAGGGCGAAGAGCGGCCCGCGGTGCTGGCGCTGGGCGTATTCGGCGCCAAGATGAAGAGCGCCGAAGTGGTCGACCTCGCCGACGCCGGCGATCCCTCGTGGGACACGGTCGCCCGCCATCCGCAGGATCGCGTCGACCGCATCCTCAGGCGCGAACACGGCTTCGAGTAGGCGCTGCGTCGCGGCCGGCGAACAGCGGGCCGCTGGATCCGATCGGCCGCTCAGCCCAGCCAGCTCGGCAGGTTGGCCGCGATCCAATCCTTGATCTCGCTGCCGAAGTAGTAGAACGCCCATGCGATCAGTGCGAAGTAGGCCAG
>JBBSDI010000304.1:0-4510 GCA_038249585.1 Lysobacterales bacterium
CTTGGCAGCGACGGTGGGGGAGCGGCCAGGCCAGCGACGAGGTGGCAGCTGCCAGGGCAGCGACGATGTGGCAGCGGCCATGGCAGCGACGATGTGGCAGCTGCCAGGGCAGCGACGGTGTGGCAGCTGCCATGGCAGCGACGGTGTGGGAGCTGCCATGGCAGCGACAGGAGTCGCCGCACCCTGCGATGTCGCAGTCGCCGTCATGCCGGCTCCCACAGCGAGGAAGGATCGCCGCGCCAACCGGACAAGCCCCGGCTTCAATGCCGGCCAGAGCGCAGCATCACCCAGTCCACACCAACAGCACTCCCTCACTGTGGCAGCTGCCATGGCAGCGACGGTGTGGGAGCTGCCATGGCAGCGACGGTGTGGGAGCTGCCATGGCAGCGACAGGAGTCGCCGCACCCTCCGATGCCCCAGTCGACGTCATGCCGGCTCCCACAGCGCGGAAGGATCGCTGCGGCAGCCGCGCGCGCTTTATGGCTCGAAGCCGTTTCCGAACAGCAGATCCGCCAACACGCCAACGGACAGCGCAGCATCATTGAAACTGCCGCAGTTGTCCGTCGCGCGCACCGTGATCGTATGGTTGCCCAGCGGCCCGGCGTTCGACAGGCCGACTACGCCGCTGACGCCATCGATGCTCACGCCGCCGCCGAAAGTACCCGGCGATTGCACGACGATGCTGGTCACCGAGCCGTTGTCGGCCGGTCCGCTGTTGGGGACTTCGCTGGACGCGGCGCCGAGCATCAGCAATCGTGCGCTGTAGCCAAGCGTCGGCGCGCTGTTGAGCGTAACGTTGACCTGCAGCTCGCCAGTACCGACGAGGCTGCCATCACTGACCTGGAATCGCACAGTCCCGCCCGCGGCGCCGCACGATGCCGCCAATGTGGCATTGATGGTGCCATTGCCATTGGCGATGCCGGCCACGCTAACGCCGCCCGCAGTGCCGCCAGCGATCTGCGTCACGTTCAAGTTGCCGGCCGCGGTTTGTCCATCGCTGACCGTACCCACCGTCACACTCGCGCCCGCAGCGCTGCCCTGTTGCCGCGCCACTGCCACACCCGGCGTGAAAGTCGGCGCAGTGTTCACCGCATTGACGGCCAGGTTGAAAGCAGCATCGGTGACGCCACCGCAATTGTCGGTCGCACGCACGGTAATCGTGTGGGTCCCGACTGGTGCCAGGTTCGACAGCGAAACCACACCGCTCGTATTGTTGACCGCAATGGTGCCGGTGTACGTGCCCTGGCCGATCAGTACGATGCTGGCGAAGCTGCCGTTGTCGGCTGGGCCAGTGGCCGGATTGACGTTTAGCGCCGCACCCGCATTCCCGGATTGCACGGCATAGCTCAACGTCGGGAAGGTGTTCGGCGTGACATTGACCTGCAGGTCGCCGGTGCCACTTAGGCTGCCATCACTGACCTGAAACCGCAGCGTACCAGCGCTCGCACCGCACGCCGCCGCCAGCGTGGCGCTGATCGCGCCATTGCTGTTGGCGATGCCGGCCACCGTAATGCCGCCCGCCGTGCCACCAGCGATCTGGGTGACGCTCAAGCTGCCGGCTGCGGTTTGCCCATCGCTGACGGTGCCGACCGAAACCGCCGCACCCGCGGCGCTGCCCTGCTGACGGCTCACCGCCGCTGCCGGGCTGAAGGACGGTGCGGTATTGCTGCTGATGGTGAAGTTGCTCGCCGACGCGCCGAGGGGCGCGACGAAATCGTGCTCGCGCACGCGAATCCGCGCCGCGGTGGTGGAGATCGAGGGCACGGTCCACGCACGCGTGCCGGTATTTGCCACGTCGGTGGCAATCACGGTGGGGAACGTTGCACCGCCATCGGTCGATAGCTCGATGGTGACATTGCGATTGAATCCGGCGCTGTTGGTCCAGGTGATGTTGGTGTTGGCGCCGGGCGCCAGCGTGCTGCCACTGGGGCTGACCGCGGTAATGGTGGCGCGCGCGGCGACGCCGCGGAACCAGCCGATATCACGCGTCTGCTGCCGGGTGAGATCAAGCGTCAGCGGCAGCCCAACGTTGATCGCCGGCTCCATCAGCAGGTTCGGCGTGGCCGTGTTGTTCCAGTGCGAGACCGACGAGCCGATCTGGAACGGGTTCGGCGTGAACAGCTCCACCTGGCCACTCGCATCGCGCGCGCTGCTGAGGAAGCCCGACGCAATGCGCACATTGGCGCCGTTCCACAGCAAGTTGTTGGTATTGGTGGCGGAAGCGGCCCGCTGCGCGTCGGTCATCTGGAACCAGGTCAGACCGACACTGCGGTCGACCATGAAGCGCGCCCAGATATCCGGGAACCCCCCTACATACGCGCCGGACGCCGAGGTGAACGTCGCTGACCCGAGTCCGTGACCCAGTTCGTGCAGCAATACCACCAGCAGGTTGACCGTGCCCGCCGGCGTGGCGTTGTCGAGCCCGTAGTAAAAGCGCGAGCCAGCGCCCAGGCATCCGGTGTCCACGTCGCTGTTGAATACCGTGTTGATGTCGGCATTGCTTGGCGCACGGTCGAAACCAGCTTGCTTGTTCGCCAACGCAATCGGATAGAAGGTATTGGCGAACTCTGCGTTCGGGAAATCGCGATCCACCGCCGCAGCGCCAGCGGATCCGAGCACACCCCCCGCCGCACTGCACGGCGCCAGCGGGTTGAACTGGGCGTTCACCACGATCGGCACCCCGCTGTCGAGGAAGTTGCCCCAGATCGACGCAGCCTGGTTGAACAGATTCAAGCGCTGCGCGCCGAGCGTGCTGCCACTGTTGCCGCCTTCGGCGCTGCGCGGCGAGGGGTCGTTGAAGCCCTCGCCCGGACCATCGGTGTTGCTGATCGTGATCGTCACAGCCTTCGGCAGTTGCGCCGCAGCCGCCTGCTGCTGGTCGATCAGCGACTCGTAGAAGCGCTGCTGCATCGGACTGAACCCATGGCGCGCAGCGCGCGCGGCCAGACTGTCGCCGCGCGGCCCAAGGTCCTTGCCGGCGATCGCCTTGCCGCTGCGCAGGTCGCGACCGAAGAATCGACTGGCCTCGTCGACACTCGCCACGCAGCCCACCATCACATCGCCGTCGGGTGTGAGCTGGGCGATCGGCACTTGCTGGAAGCGGCCCTGCAGGTCTACCAACACGCCCCCGTCCGGCAACCGTTGCTGCACCAGCTCTTCGCTGCTGCGGTCGCTCAAGCGCGCGATCAAATCAGCGAGCGCACCGTCGTCGGCGCCGGACTGCTGGGCCGTCGCGGCCACCGGTACGAGTGCGATGGCGCAGGCCATCATGAATGTCACCAATGCGCTTGCGGGGGTCATGTTCCAGGTGTCCTGCTCTTCGACGAGTCGCCCAAGTGTGCCAAAGCGGGGCGAAGAATTCGCGAAGCCGCCACACTAAATCACCAACCATCGGGACTTGACCGCGCAACACGCATGGCCGATGGTGGCGTCGGCCACGAGGAGCGCTGCCATGTCCACCCCCAATCCGGTCCAGTCCCAGCCGCGTCGCGCCTGGCGTACACGCGGTGCGCTGGTGTTGGTCGCCGTCGTCGTGCTCGGTATCCTCGGCCTGATGTGGTGGTGGGACAAGGAGCCCGAACCGTTCGATGTGGTCGCCAGCGCGCAGACCCATGCCAGTGCACACAGCCACCGCGTCGTCACCGGCACTGTCACCGCCTCGACCGTGATCGAAGTCGCGCAAACCCTGCTCGACAAGCGCGGCGGATATCTGGCCAACGACATCCTGCCGCCCGGCGTGCTGATGGACAACCTGCCGAACTGGGAGCTGGGCGTGGTGCTGCAGATCCGCGACCTGTCGCGCGCCATGCGCGACGACTTCTCGCGCGCACAATCGCAGTCGGCCGAAGATGTCGACCTGCGCGACGCCGAGAACTTCTTCACCTACAAGCGCGAGAAGTGGATCCTGCCCTCGTTCGAGAGCGGACTGGCATCCGGCATCGAAAAGACCGAGTCCTACCTGACCCGCCTCGGCGACGACCGCGTCGACGATGCGCAGTTCTACGCCCGCGCCGACAACCTCGCCAACTATCTCGAACAGGTCGAAAAGCGACTCGGCTCGCTATCGCAACGCCTGTCCGCCAGCGTCGGCCAGGAGCGCATCAACACCAACCTCGCCGGCGACCCCGCAGCGCAGCAGTCCACCCCGCAAGCGCCCGAACAGATGGTCAAGACCCCGTGGCTTGAGATCGACGATGTGTTCTACGAAGCACGCGGCTCGACCTGGGCACTGGCCCACTTCCTGCGCGCAGTCGAACACGACTTCGAATCCGTGCTGCGCGACAAGAACGCGTTGATCTCGCTGCGCCAGATCATCCGGGAACTGGACGAAGCGCAATCGCCGATTTACAGCCCGATCGTGCTGAACGGCGGGCAGTTCGGGATGTTTGCAAATCACTCGTTGGTGCTGGCGAATTATATTTCGCGGGCGAATGCGGCGTTGAATGATCTGCGGCGGTTGTTGGAGACGGGGTGAGGTGGGGTGGGCTGGATGCAGGTTTAACGCAGTCAC
>JBBSDI010000305.1:0-4489 GCA_038249585.1 Lysobacterales bacterium
CGCTGCGCGTGGCGCGCACCGATCGCGACCGAGTTGAGCAGGCAGAAACCCATCGCCTGGTTGCGGGTGGCGTGATGCCCGGGCGGTCGTACCGCGCAGAAAGCGCGGCGGCCGGGGCCGGCGATCACCGCATCGACCGCGCTGCATACCGCACCCGCTGCGCGCAGTGCGGCATCCAGCGATGCCGGCGACATTGCGGTATCAGGATCGAGCCGGATTCGACCAGTCCGCGGTGCGTGGCTTTCGAGCAGGTCGATCAGTTCGCTGTCATGCACGGCGGCAAGCTGAGTGCGTGATGCGCGCGGCGCCAGCCGGCGTGGCAATGCGGCGAAGCGCGGATCCTGTAGCGCTTGCAGCACTGCTTCGAGTCGCTGCGGCGACTCCGGGTGGCCCGGACCCGGATCGTGCTCGAGAAACACCGGGTGGCTGTAGATCAAGCGCGTGCTGCCGCTGCGAAACACGGCGCGCGCGGGCCGCCGAGCGGCCGGCGACTCATCCGCGCTGGCGCCGCTCGCTGCGCCACAGCACCTCGCCGTGGCCATCGGTGCGGGCCAGCACGCGGGCCAGCACGAACAGCAGGTCGGACAGCCGGTTCAGATAGCGGATGCCTTCGGCGCGCACCGCGTCGTGGTGCGACAGGGTGACCACTTCGCGCTCGGCACGGCGGCAGATGGTGCGTGCGAGATGGCACGACGAAGCCGCCATGCCGCCGGCGGGCAAAATGAAGTCCTTCAGCGGCGGCAGCTCGGCATTGAATCCATCGAGGCGTTTTTCCAGACGCGTGATGTCGGTGTCGTCGATCAGGGCGCTGCCTGGAATGCACAGCTCGCCGCCAAGATCGAACAGCTCGTGCTGGATCTCGGTCAGGACCTCGCGGATCGGCTCCGGTAGCGTCTGCGCCAACACCATTCCGATCGAACTGTTCAGCTCATCCACGGTGCCATAGGCGGATACCCGCGCGGAATCCTTGGCCACCCGGGTGCCATCGCCCAGACCGGTGGTGCCGTCGTCGCCGGTGCGGGTGTAAATACGCGAGAGTCGATTGCCCATGGGTGAGTCCTGCCGTGGTGCGGGGTGCGCTCAGCGTGCAGACAGCATCGGCAGTTCGCGCCTGAGCAGTGCCGTGCCGCCGAACAACAGCGTGGAGTACACCGCTACCCCGGCCAACTGGTTGTGAAAGAACGGGATCGCGGCCACATAGCAGGCCAGCAGGCCCTCGCCGGTGTGCGGATACATGCCCGAACCCGCCCACACGCCGAAATTGGTGACCACGAAAAAGAACACCGCGCTGCCGAGGCCGAATGCGGCAATCCGCAGCGCGCCGGCCTCGCGGCCGAGAAACCCGCCGGCCAGTGCGATCACGGCGATGCAGGCGTAAATCAGCGGCATGCCGCTGTGGAAGCCGATGAACACATCGGACAGCAGCATCGCGGCCAGCGGCACCAGGATCGCCAGCGAGCGCGACGCGAACCATGCGCCGGCGAACAATGCCACTGCCTCGATCGGCGAGAAGTTGGGCGGATGCGGAATCAGGCGCGTGAGGACGCAGGCCAGCACCAGTCCGATCAGCAGCAGTGCGCGCGGGGAGAGCAGTTCGCGGATGGCGGGCATGGGAAGTCGACAGGCAGGGGAAGCAGGTCACCAGTTTAACCGAAGCGGACGCTGCGCGATGCACGTAGCGTCGACGCGCAGCCTTCAGGCACGGCGTATCATCGGCACATGGATTTCGATGCAGACATCGTGATCGTCGGCGGCGGTCTGGTTGGGCAGAGCCTGTGTTGCGCGCTGGAGGGCGTGCCGCTGCGGATCCTGCAGATCGAAGCCGAGCCGCCGCGCCCGCTCGCCGCGCCGCGTTGGGATGAGCGGAACTTCGCGCTGGCCCGGCGCAGCACGCTGGCGCTTGGCCGCTGGGGCGTGTGGCAGCACGTCGAGCCAGTGGCGCATCCGATCCTGCACGTGCATGCGAGCAGCCGCGGCGATTTCGGCGCAGTGCGCGTGCATGCGAGCGACTACGGCGTGCCGGCGCTCGGCTACACCGCGCCGGCACGCGCGGTTGGCGCAGCACTCGCCGCCCGGCTGGCCGACTGCCGCACCGTGGAACGACGCGCGCCGGCCGAACTGCGCGGATTGCGCGCTGCTGCCGATGGCGTCGAACTCGATGTGTTCGAAGGCGGCAGCGAGCGATGCCTGCGCGCGCGGCTGGTGGTTGGCGCCGACGGCACCGCGTCTGCAGTGCGCGGCTTCGCCGGCATCGAGGTCCAGACCCACGATTACGGACAGACCGCGATCGTGTGCAGCGTCGAGGCGCGCGATGCACCATCCGGGTGGGCCTTCGAGCGTTTCACCGACAGCGGCCCCTTCGCCCTGCTGCCGCTGGGCAATCAGCGGCTGGGCATGATCTGGGCGGTTGACTCGGCCTGCGCCGACGCGATCCTGGCACTCGATGATGCGCAATTCGTACAAGCCGCGCAGGAGCGCTTCGGGCGTCGCGCGGGCGTGCTTTCGCGGGTCGGTACACGGCAACCCTGGCCGCTGCGCCTGACCCGCGCCAACGACGTGGTCGGCAGCCGCGTGGTGCTGCTCGGCAACGCCGCACAGACCATCCATCCGGTCGGCGCGCAGGGCTTCAACCTGGGTTTGCGCGATGTCGCGGCATTGGCCGATGGCTTGCTCGGTGCCGTGCGGGATGGCGCCGATTGCGGCGCCCCGCAGATGCTGGCCGCATACGCTGCAGCGCGCGCTCCCGATCGCGAGGCGACGATCCGGATGTCGGATGGCCTCGCGCGTGCGTTCAGCCATCGCGCGCTGCCGCTGCGGATATTGCGTGGCGCGGCGATGACCGTGCTCGATCGCCTGCCGGTCGCGCGCCAGCATCTGGCGTACTCGATGATGGGTTGGCACGGGCACGCGGAGCCGGCATGAGCCGCGTGGATTGCGATGTGCTGATCGCTGGCGGTGGCGTGGTTGGCAGCGCGCTGGCGCTGGCCTTGGCCCGCACGCGCTTGCAGGTGATGCTGGTCGAGGCGCGCCCGCCGGAGGCCTTCGATCCCGCGCACACCGATCTGCGCGTGTTCGCGCTGTCGCCCGCATCGGCGGCAATCCTGGCACGGCTCGGCGCATGGCCACAGGTGCTCGCCATGCGCGCATGCGTCTACCACCACATGCGGGTGTGGGAATCCGGCCCCGACGATGAGCTGGCCTTCGACGCGGGCCTGATCGGCAGCGACAGCCTCGGCTGGATCGTCGAGGACCGCGTGCTGCGCGCAGCGCTGTTCTCGTGCGTGCAGGCCGAGTCGTCGATCGACGTGGTGTGCCCGGCTGCGGTCACCCGCAGCGATGCTGGTGCAGCCGGCGCACGGGTCGAACTCGACGACGGGCGCCGCATCCACGCGCGTCTGGTGGTGGCCGCCGATGGTGTCGCCTCACCGCTGCGCGAGGCCGCCGGTATTCCGCTCGATCGCTGCGAGTATGGCGAGCGCGCGGTGGTGGCGCATGTTCGAACCAGTGCTGTGCACCAGTCCACGGCGTGGCAGCGCTTCACCACGGCCGGCACGGTGGCGCTGCTACCGCTGGCCGACGGACGCTCCAGCGTGGTGTGGTCGCTCAAGGATGCGCGCGCGACGGCAATGCTGGCACTCGACGACGCGGCGTTCTGTGCAGCGCTCGAACAGGCACTGGGTGGCCGCATCGGATCGGTGCTGGAGACCTCGGCGCGCGCGGCGTTCCCGCTGCGCCTGCAGCTGGCGCACGACTACGTGGCGCCGCGACTGGCGCTGGTCGGTGATGCAGCGCATGTGTTCCACCCGCTGGCCGGGCAGGGCCTGAATCTGGGTCTGCTGGATGCCGCAGCCCTCGCCGAAGTGCTCGCCGATGCGCACGCCGAGCGGCGCGACATCGGCAGCGTCTTAGTGCTCGCAGGCTACGCTGCGTGGCGTCGCGGCGAGGTCGCGCGCGCGGCGCGCACTTTCGAGCTGCTCGACGGCCTGTTCCGCAGCGACTTCGGCCCGCTGCCGCTGCTGCGCCGGCTCGGCCTGCGCATCGTGCAGCGCTCAGGCCCGCTCAAGCGCGAGCTCGCCCTCCACGCCAGCGGCTTCGCCGGCCGCGTACCCGCACTCGCACAGCGCCTGGCCTGATCGCTCCCACCGCCACCCTCACCATCACCACCATTTCCGCAACCCGGAGGGTGGGCCTGGGGCCCACCGCGCCCCCACCACCATCACAATTTCGGCACCCCTGAGGGTGGGCCTTCGGCCCACCGCCACCACCCTCACCGCAACAACAACACCGTCCCCAACCCCAGAAACGCCAAAAACCCCACGCAATCCGTCACCGTCGTCAACACCACCCCGCCCGCCAGCGCCGGATCGATATTCATCCGCTTGAGCACGATCGGAATCATCACTCCGGCCAGCGCCGCGGCCATCAGATTGATCGCCATCGCCGCCGCGATCACCACCCCGATCATCGGATCGGCGAACCACAGCGCAGC
>JBBSDI010000306.1:0-4483 GCA_038249585.1 Lysobacterales bacterium
CCGCTGCCGCGCGGCTGCGCCACCAGGCGCCCGCCGGCGTCGATGTCGAAATACCCCTCGCTCCAGTGCGCGATGGAATAGGTCTGCCGCGCACGCTCGATCGACCACTCGGACATCGGATGCAACCCCCAGCCGGACCGCAGTTTGCGGGCGCGGAGTGTAGGGCAATCGGGTGTGTGCTGCATGTCGCGGCCACGGCTGCGCTGCGCACCGCGCGGTGGGCGATTTGCGCGACGTCGGATCGGCGGCCGGCCGTTGCGGCAGCGCTTGCCGCGGGTCGCGTCCGCGACCTCGATGCTGCCCGCGCCGATGCTACCAACGATACGCCAGCGCCAGCCCCGCCGTGCGCCAGTCGCGGCTGCCGCCGAACTCGCCCTCGGCAATCACCGACCAACTCGGCGTAAGCGCGAAGTCCACCGCCGCCGTGTACCACCACCAGTTGCCGCGCTGCACCGCGCGGCCGCCGGTGGACCCATCCGGCGGCCGATTGCAGTAGTCGAACGGATTGCAAGGCCGAGGTTGTGCGGCAAGGAAGCGCTGCAGCGCGTCGTAGCGATAGATGTCGTGACGATAGCGCTGCGCATGCGCGCCCAGGGCCAGGCCTAGGCGCGACATCGCCTGCCAGCGCGCGGCGAGGTCCAAGGTCCAACCGGATGCGCGCGCGCGATCGCTGATTGGCACACAGTCGGGCGCGCGCGTCGTCCAGCCTGGAAGCCCTTGGGTCAAACAACTGCTGAACGTTGAGGCCTCCCGGTCGCTATCGGACCCCCACACGAGCCGTCCATAGCCGAGGTCGACATCGACCGACCACTTTTCATGAAGCACGATGGAGTGGCCCACGGCGAACCGCCATTGCTGTGTCTCATCCTGGATTGTTCCTTGGGGCAGAAATCCAATCGCCTGACAAAAATCTAGGCGCAGAACGTTCCCAACCGCGAGCGCGCAACCTTCCAATTGCGGGTCGACATAGCGGTCCAAGGCTCGCTCATAGCCCAGCGTAAGCCGCCACAGCGGAGCCGGTCGCCATGTCAGGTCGACATCAAGACCGGTGCCGTTCGCAACATCTGTGAACACTCGCGTGTTTCCGCTCAGATCGACGGGCTCCGGACCGTCGATCTCGTGCCCGCTGACGCGAAGCGAGAAAGCATGGTCCGCGTCATCCGCGAATGTCGACGCCGAGGACAGCAGAAGAATCACGGCGAGCATTGACGATCGCATGGCCGCAGTCCTCACTGGCAACCCGGCGGCGCCGGGCCGGTTCGCGCCAGGGCGATGTTGCCGCTCAAGCCCGCGTTCTCGCCCGCAGTGAACGCATAGACCAAACTGGCTCCGCCGCAGCCGAGCAGTTGCAGATTGGCGCTGCCGACTTGGGTGGTGGCCGTGGAAGGCTGGGCATTGAAAGTACCGCCCTCAGTAGCCAAGATCGGAACGCCGCTGAAGCTTCGCGTCCCCACCGTATAGGGGCCAAGCTGCAGGGTGTACCAACGCTGGCGAGGGCTTCCTGCGGAAATCGAGGCGCGGGTGTAGCTATACCAACCTGCGGCGAGCACCGGAAGGTACGGATTGAGCTCCAGGAAGATCCCCTGTCCGTTGAGGTTCGGGTCGTTGAAGAAACCCGACAGCGCAAAGTCCGGGTGGAAGCTGCCTCCGGTACCGCTGATGGTGCACGACACGTTGGGCGTGAGCCGGGTCAGCGGCATGGAGCCGCTACCGCTACCATCATTCAGCGCGTAGCTGAGCGTGCCTGTCGTGCAACTGGTCATGGTCAGGGCCGCCGTGCCCACAGCGGCGGCGGCCGTCGGTGGTGCTTGGGCGAAGTTGCCGTCGACGTTGCGGCGAACGGTGAGCTGGGTGGTCGCCGCGCCCGTTGGTGCCGTGCCATCAAACGTGTACCAGCGCTGTCGCGCCGGGCCGCCGGCCGGTGCGGGGGCGAAGGTGTACCAGGAGCCCGCTACGAGACCCACGTTCGGCGCGATGAAGTTCGGATAGACCTCGACCGCCAAGCCCTGGCCGTTGCTCGATGGGTTGTACCAGAACCCGCTGATGCCATGTTGGTTCAAACTCGGACCGGTCGCAGCCGGCGGCAGCGCCGCCAGCGCGACCGCGCAGTCGATGCGGGGGCGCTGGATGCTCGCCTTGACCGCTGCCCCGCCAGCGCCGGGGAAGATCACCTGGGTCGGCGACTGCGACAGGGCGCTCGCGATCTGCGCTGCAGTGGCGGTGGGTCGCGCTTGTTTGAGCAGCGCGGCACAGGCAGCGACCATGGGGGTCGAGTATGAGGTTCCTGCAGCAAAGCCGCCTTGGATGCCCCCCATGAAGGGAACCTGCAGCGGTCGCCCTGGCGCGAAGTAGGCGACCTTCGAGCTACGGTTGCTGCCCGCCCAGATTTCGTCGTACCGGGCCTCAGGAAGGCAGCCACCCGACGATCCTTGAAAGGTGCCGTCGCAGATCCAGGTGCCAGCAACTGCCTGCACAGGCGAAAGACATGCGGGGACCAGCGTCGTATAGCTGCCCCCGTTTCCGGCGGCCGCGAAAACCAGCTTCCCTTGGGCGGCAAGCGTTGAAACTCTGGGCAGCCATGAGGCTGCTGCAGCGGACGAGTCACATACGCCGGAGGCCGTAGGATCCCCATCACCTATGCTCAGCGAGACAATGCCCACTTCTGGCCGGGTTTGAAGCCACTCTAGAGCCGCAAAGGCGTCGCCGGGTCCAGGTGCGGCGAGTGCGACAATTCCAGCGGTGGGTGCCACACCCTGACTGACAGGCATCGCGATAACCGATGCAGTCTGCGTACCGTGGTCTGGCCCGACAACTGTCCCCGTCGTAAACGACGACCCTGGCCCGGACTGCCGAGCCGTCCCGTTCGGGCAGCACTGTGTAGCGCAAAAGCACTCCTCTCCAACGAGTGCGGCACCCAAGAGCTGAGGGTAGAAGCGTCTGTCGATCAGTGCGATCCGCTGGCCCGTACCCAGCAGGCCTTGCGCGTGCAGCGTAGTCACCCCGATCTGCGAAATGATCTCCGGCATTGCAGCCGCCGCCTGCACGAAATCCGACCGCACAGCCGCAACCCCATGCACAAATCCGGATCGCGACAAGGACTCGATGTCGACGGCGCCGAATCGTCCGCGGAAGACGCCGCGATCCATCTGTGCTGCCGTCGGGTTGAATCGTTCGCGCAATCCAGGTATCAGCCCCTCGCGCAGCCGGGTCATGGCACGCCGGCGCATTGCCGCTGTGTCGTCGACGACCGGGCGATAGAACAGGGGATTGACGTCGTAGGCTTTGACGACGACTTCGACGTCGACGCTCGCGTCGCCAATCGTCAGGCGCTCGACGATATCCGGATCGACATTGCTGCGTCCTTGGATCGAGCGGATCGCTGCCATGTCGGCGCTGCTGATGCCGTCCGAATTGCCCGCTGCCTCAGCGTGCTGGGGGGGGGGCAACAACGCTAGCGCGGTCAGGCCAACGAGCGCTGCGAACGCGCCGCTGCCGGTCCACCGCCGCGTCACGAAGCGACTCGATTCCATGGCACGCTCCTGCGCCTGAGTGACTTTAGATTGCACCGCCCGTACCGCCGCCGTCAAGTGCTCGCGGACGCTCGTCCGCGGACGCTGCAGCCCGGCCCAGCCTGCGTTCGCGGCCGCTCGCTTGCAGCGGGTATAATCCGGGGTCTTTGCCAGCCGCAGCGGACCGCGACCATGACCCTCGACCAGAACTGGTACTCCGAAGCGCATGCCGCCTCGGGCTCGGCGATCAGCTATCGGATCACGCGCAAGCTCGACGCGGTGCGCACGCCGTTCCAGCACATCGAGATTTGGGAGACCACCGACTGGGGCAATCTGATGCTCATCGATGGCTGCGTGATGCTGACCACGCGCGACAATTTCCTGTACCACGAGATGATGTCGCACCCGGCGCTGTTCACCCACACCTCGCCCAAGCGGGTGGTGATCATCGGCGGCGGCGACTGCGGCACCTTGCGCGAGGTGCTCAAGCACCGCGAAGTGGAGTCGGCCGTGCAGTGCGATATCGACGAGCAGGTCACGCGGATGGCCGAGAAGTATTTTCCCGAGCTGTGCGAATCGAATGCCGACCCGCGCGCGAAACTGATGTTCGACGATGGCCTGAAGCTGATGGCCGAGATCGAACCGGACTCGCTGGACATCGTGATCGTCGACTCCACCGATCCGGTGGGGCCGGCCGAGGGTCTGTTCGGCGCGCGCTTCTATGAAACCGTGCACAAGGCCCTGCGTCACGGCGGCATTCTGGTGCAGCAAAGCGAATCGCCGATCGCGCATCTGCCGCTGATCCGCGACATGCGCCGCTATATGAAGGCAGCAGGCTTCGATGCGGTGCGCACCATGGGTTTTCCGCAACCGTGTTACCCCACCGGCTGGTGGAGTTGCACGCTGGCGCGCAAGGGCATCGACCAGCTCGATGATTTCCGCGATCGCGGCGCGGCGATGAAGAAGTTCCCGAC
>JBBSDI010000307.1:0-4469 GCA_038249585.1 Lysobacterales bacterium
GGTGGCCAGGGGCAGTTCAAGGATGAAGACGGCACCGCCGCCGGGGCGGTCCTCGTACCACAGCTCGCCCTGCATCTGCTCCACGTCCTGCTTGGCCAGCGCCAAGCCCAGTCCGCTGGATTCGCCGCGGGTGTCGGCAGTGCCGGCATCGAGGCGCGTGAAGCGCTGGAACAGCTGGCGTCGCTGCGCTGCCGACACGCCGGGTCCGCTGTCGAGCACCGCAATGCGCGCCCGCCCGGCGCTGCCTACGCCCATCACAATGGCAACCGCGCTGCCCGCCGGCGAGTAGCGCAACGCGTTGGAGATCAGATTGTCGAGCACGTGCGCCAACGCATTGGGATCGGCGATCACGCTCGCATCGACGAAGTTCTGGCAGTCGAAGTCGATGCCGCGGACTTCAGCCTGCACGCTGAAACGTTTGCACGCATAGTGCAGCGCGTCGTCGAGGCGCACGGTGGCCAGCTCCAGGCGTCGCCGCAGTTCGAAGTCGGCGCGCTTGTCCAGATACTTCTGGATGAACGCAAGGCCGTTGTCGGCCGCAGCGAGAATCACATCGATCAGGCGCCCGGCGCGTTCGGCGCCGCCTTCGCCGCTGCGCATGAGCTGTGCACTGAAGCGGATCGAGCTCAGCGGATTCTTCAGATCGTGGGCCACCAGCGCGGCGATCTCCTCGCGCTCGCGCGCAACGCGCTGCAGATGATCGCGCGCGAGTTTCAGCTCGATGTGCGCGCGCACGCGCGCGATCAGCTCCTCGGCCACGAAAGGCTTGGTCAGATAGTCCACCGCGCCCGCCGCGAACGCCTTCACCAGGTGCTCGCGTTCGGCTGCCGCGGTCAGAAAAATCACCGGCACGTCGCGCGTCCGGGGATCGCTGCGCAACCGTTCGACGACGGCAAAGCCGTCGAGACCGGGCATCCGCATATCGAGCAGGATCAGGTCGGGCGTGCGTACCGCAGCGCGCGCCAGCGCCTGCTCGCCGTCGAAGGCCGGGATCACCTCATAGCCGGACTGGGTGAGGATGGCGCCGACCAGGCGGATATTCGGTTCCTGATCGTCTACGGCCAGGATTACCGGTGTGCGGATCTGCAGGATCGGGTGCAGGTGCTTCATCATGCGCTGTTCTCTTTTGCCACTTGAATGCCCGACTCGCGCAGGTGGGTCGGAAAGCGGCCCAGCACCGATTCCGCCGTAGTCACGTCGAACAGCAGCACCGCCTGGCGCAGGCGCTGCGCCCACTTGTTCAGGGCCGGCAACGTGTCGGGTGTTGCCAGTGCCGCAACCTCATCGGCGAACGCGCCGATGTCGCGCATCGCCAATGATCGGGTCAATTCGTGCCAGCGCGCGCCTGCCATCTCCGCCAGGGTTTCGGCGACCTGCGGCGCAAACGCCACCCGTGCCTTCGCCTCGGATCCCGTACCGGCATCCGGAGCGACACCGGCATCGCTGTCGGCATTCGACCTCGCATGCGCCGCCGGCACCGTGCGCGCCAACGCGGCCGCGATCGGAAGCCGCAGCACCCGGGCGATCTCGGCCACCATCTCCTCGCGGGTAAAGGGCTTGCGCAAGTAGCCATCGAACTTTCTGCGCAGCCCGCGTTCCTCGTCGTGGAGGCTCGAGGCGGTCACTGCGATCAGCTTGACCGGGTCCAGCGTGTGGTCGTCGCGAACCCGCGCGAGCGCGGTGGCGCCATCCATGATCGGCATGCGCACGTCCATCAGCACCACATCCGGCATCTCGCGGCGGATCAAGACAATCGCCTCCACCCCGTCGGCGGCTTCGATCACTGCGTGGTGACTGCCATCGAAGATGGCGACCATCAGTTCGCGGTTGAGCGCGACATCGTCGACGATCAGCAGCTTCAGCGGCGGCAGCGCATTCGGGCGCAGGGCTGCTGCCAGCGTGGGTGCAGCTGCCACTGCGGCGGCTTCGGGGTCGTAGGGAACAACGACCTCGAATACCGAACCGCGCTGCGGCTCACTGGCGACCCGGATCTGGCCACCCATCAGTTCGACCAGGCGCCGCGAGATCGACAGGCCAAGGCCGGTGCCTTCGCGGCGCGGTCCAATACCGCCGGTCTGCACGAACGGCTGGAAGATGCGCTCGAGCTCACCGCTCGCGATGCCGATGCCCGAATCCTCGACCGACAGGTGCAGGTTCATCGCTGGCGGTGGAACGGTCGCCGCACTCCACATGCGCACCAGCACACCACCAGAGTCGGTGTACTTGACCGCATTGGCGACCAGGTTGGTCATTACCTGGCCCAGGCGCAGCGGATCGGCGAGCAGCTGCGCGGGCACGGTACCGGCGACATCGCTGCGCAAGGTCAGGCCCTTTTCTGCGGCGAGCTGCGCAAACAGCACCAGGCTACTCTCGAGCAACTCGCGTGGATCGAGCGCGACCGCTTCGATCTCGAGCTTGCCGGCTTCGATCTTGGTCAGGTCCAGAATGTCGTTGATCAGCGACAGCAACGCGCGTCCCGCACTGGTGATCGAGCGGGCATAGTGGCGCTCGCGCTCGCCGGTGGCCACATCGCCCAGTAGCTGGCTGAAGCCGAAGATCGCGTTCATCGGCGTGCGGATTTCGTGGCTGATGTTGGCGAGGAACATGCTTTTTTCTTCGTTCTCCCGCTGTGCCCGGCTTGCCTCGATCTCGGCTACGACCTGGCGCTGCCATGCGATGCGCGAACGGCGCAGCAACCACAGGCCGAGCGCGCCGGACAGCGCGGCCAGCCCGCCGGCGATGATGATCGTGTCGCGGGTGCGATCGAGTTGCTCAACCATCATCGCGCGACGCGCCTCGAGCCTTCGAATGTGAACGCCGCGGATGGACCGCACGGAGCTGCGTAAAATGCGCGCTGCGGCAGCGTCGAGCAGCGCGTCGGCCTGCGAGGCTCGATTGTTCGGCGCACGGCGTTCCGGTGTCGTGACGATCGCGCGGCTGGTCGCGCTGCGGGTTTGGGCAGACTCGGATAGCTGGAGCACCATCTCGTTGAGTTCCACGCTGTCGTTTGCCAGCAACCCAAGCAGGCGCGTCTTTTCGAGCATCTGCTGGTCGGCGGACAGCACTGCCAGCGCCAGAGCGCGGCTCGGGCGCTCCAAGTAGTCGCGAAGCGCCGTGCCCACGTCGTCCATCGCCGCTTCGCTTGCGTACCCTGCACGCATCACCTGCTGGGTTTTGCCGACCAGAGCGATCGACTGGCGCAAAAAGCCTGTGCTGCGCAGGGAAATGATCGCCGTCGCCAGGACCAGACCCAGCGCGAGGCCCATCAGGGCGTAGTACAGCCACCCATCCTGTGGACGGCGCCCGCTGAAGGCGGGCGTTGGGGTCGCGCTTGACCGCATGCTCGCCTGCCGCGCGTGGGGAACCGGGGCGAGAAGCAGGCCACGCAACCCCGCCCACGTCAAGCGGTCAATCCATTCGATTGCCGGGAAGCGCTCGAGTGCGTGTTTGCAGCCCCGCAGACCGCGGTGGTGCGGGGAGTCCGCCTCCATACCGGTGTTCGCTACTCAGGGTCGGCGAGCTTCGTCGAGGGCACGCCCCTGTATCGACGCCACCTGCGCGGGCGTGCCGCTGCGCGCAGGTGGCGCGGGTACCGCAGGTTGACTTAGCCGTCCAGGCGGTCGAGCTGGGCCACGACCTGGTCGCGCTGCGCCTCGGCGGCCGACTTCGCAGACGTATGGGCAGCGTCCGCCTGATCACGACACGCCGACTTGTTCGCCCCGGTCATGCCGTCGCAGCGCTCCAGCGCGATGTTGTGGACGGCGTCGGCTTGTGTGATGGCCACCTCGTAGCGTGCCTCGGCCCCAGTCTTCTGCGCCTTGGCGTCGGCGCTGCGGACCTGCGAGTTGGCATCGGTGGCAGTTTCCTGCAGATCGCGGCGCGCGTCGGCAAGATCCGTGGTGGCAGCGCTGTTGGCGCTGCTCAGGTCGGCGTTGGCGTCGGCGCGGGTTTCTGCTGCGTCCTGGCGCGCATCACGCACGTCCTCGGCGGCTTGCTCGCGGGCTTCAGCCACGTCCTCGGCGCCTTCCGTGCGTGCCTGCGCTACGTCGTGCGCGGTCTCGGATGGCGATTCCTGACAAGCGCTGAGCGATACGCCGAGCGCCACGACCAGCAGGGTTTGCTTCAGTACGTTCATGGGTAACTCCTCAAGTGAATGCAATACATCAGGGTCAAACTTTGGGTGATCGACTGCCGGGCAGTTTCTTGGCCACGCGCGGCGGCATCTGCGGCGGCAAGCACACCGGTGCAGGCGCTGAGTCGGGCGGTGGGTCGTAGTCGGTGTCCATGTGCTTATCGGCAGGCGACGGCAAGGCCGCCTTGCGTCGCGCGCGGAGAGGCTTGGCTCCGGCGGTCGCGGGATCGGGCCGCGTCGTTGCCGACACTGCTTCGTCGGTTCGCATTTCAGTGCGCACTTTATTCCGACCGTGCACCTGCACCCTCTTCTGATTGGCTGGCTCGAATGTGCGGAA
>JBBSDI010000308.1:0-4457 GCA_038249585.1 Lysobacterales bacterium
AGAAGGGCTGATTATCGAGACGCGATGATGACGATTGCCAGATCAGTTCAGCGCACTGGATTGACCGCAGCGTCTACAATGGCGCTTTGCGACCAACTACGGGCCTCATGACCGAATTGCTGCGACTGGACAAGCGCGTGGTCGCGCTCATCGGCTGCTCCAGGGGCCATGCCCAGAATTACATCGAGGGCGGCTGGGTGCTGGTCGACGGCGTGGTGATCGAGCAGCCGCAGTTCATGGTCGGCGATCAGCAGGTCGCGCTGCATCCCGAGGCGCGGCCGGACGACCCGGAGCTGGCGACGATATTGCTGCACGCCGTGGCGGACTTCGATCCCAGCTCGGGCCCGCTTGCCGCAGCGGGTTGGTTCAGCGCTGCGAATCAGTTCGAAGACGATGATTCCGGTGTACGTCCGCTCAAGCGCCACGCATTCCACCAGGTCTGTCCGCTACCGCTCGAGGCAGGCGCCAGTGGTTTGCTGGTCTTTACCCAGGATGGCCGGATCGCGCGCCGCCTGCGCGAGGATGGCAGCAAGCTCGAGCAGGAGTACGTGGTCGAAGTCAGCGGCACCATCGCGGCCGACGGCCTGGCGCGCATCAACCGCGGTTTGAGCATGGATGGACACCCGCTCGCGCGGGTCAAGGCCAGCTGGCAGAACGAGGTCCGCCTGCGCATTGCCGCGCTGGATGTCAGGCCCGGACAGATTCGCCATCTATGCACGGAAGTGGGCCTTGGCATCGTGTCCATGCGTCGCATCCGCATCGCGCGGGTCGCGATGGGCAAGCTGCTGCCGTGGCAGTGGCGCTACCTGCCCGACTACGCCAAGTTCTGAGCCGCGCGCTGATTTGCGCGCGGTGCTGCGCTACTTTACGCGCTGCGGCGCATCCTGCCAGTCACGCCACGCCATCAGCAGGAAAGCGAACTCGCCGACGTGGAATGCAACGGCCGCCGCGGGGATGTGGGTAAGCTGCCAGATCAGCATGCAACCGCCAGCGGCGAGCCACGCACCGCCGATGTACACCGCGGCCTGCAGCCGACCGATCGGATGCATGAAGCGCCAGGCCAGCAAGGCCAGGGCGACAAGCACCATGGTCGCCTTGATCAGCGCCATGCCGCGCAACATCAGCGCCAGCTGCGGATCGGCTTGAAGTAAAAGATCGGGCTGCCCGTACCACCCAGCGGCCACCACCATCGCCACGCTGCCGATCAGCAGTGCAGTGCGCAGCCTGACCGTGCGCAGCGGACGCGCAAGCACCGCAGGCTGCGGCGGGAATACGGTCTCGGTGTGGACGGCGGGAACCAGCATGGGCGCGCTCCAATCTGCGGGCGATCGCGGACCGGCTGAGGTTACATCGGGGGCGCGCCCGATGGGTAGCGACAGCTCGACCGAGTCGGTGCGTCGCTTGCCTCAACGCAACCTGGCTTGCGACGCAACCGCCTCCCGAACAAGCGCAGCGCGAGCGTGCGGCCTGATCAGCAGCGCGATGCTCGTGCAAGATCCGTCGAAGTATTGGCAATCCATGCGGCGATCAGATCGGCAATAGGTGCCGGATGTTTCATCCAGCCGAAATGGTCGGCAGGCCTGCCCGCCAGCATCTCGCGCGCGATCGTGTACTGCTCGATCGCTGCATGCGGCATCTTGTCGAGCAAATGGGCAAGCGACCCGGGCGGCACATACCAGTCGTCGTGCAGGCGAATTGCCAGCACCGGCAGTCGGGTTTGCGCGAGCGCCTGCTCATGGTCGCGACCCAGGCCCGGCACGCGATAGTGGCCAGTGCGGCCGGTGCGCGTCCAGTCGCGAATCACGCCGCGCGCCTCGTTGCCGGCAAAGCCGGTGCGGCGACCCGGAAAGTAGCCGTTCACGGCCGCGGCTGCATCCATGAACCCGAACGCCCCGCGCAAGACGAACCTGCGCCAGCCTGGATAGGTACGCCAGTACGGCGCGCCACCGGCGACGATGAAAATCCCGCACGCGCGCTCGTCGACTGCCGCCAGCAACGCTGCGAACTGCGAGCCGAGGCTGTGTCCGCCGAGCCGCCAACGCACTGCAGGGGCTTGTTCGCAGACAGCATCCAGACTCGCAATCAAATCATCGTCGAGCAGTTCGCGATAGCCCCAGTTCGATCGTCGCGAGGCGCGTATGCTGCTGCTGCCGATGCCGCGCCACTCGTGTATGGCCACCGCGATCCCGCGTGTAGCCAACCGGCCCGCCATCGCATCGTAGTGGCGCGCCGCGACTCCCATCGCGGGAATCATCAGCAAGCCATGCTGCGCCTGCTGCGGCAGTTGCACGCGCAGTCTGGCGTGGTGGCCATCGGTGCTGCGGACCGCCCATTCGAGATCGGCGTGGTTCACGAACGTGCTATCGCTCGGGTCATTCGCGGAACGAGGGATCCTGGCGATCGAGCAGCCGCAGCAAACCCGGCCAGGCCAGCATGCCGCCCAGATTGCGCGTCACCTGGGCCGCCTGCTGCTGCGCGGTAGCCACGATCTGCGGGTGCACATGGATCAGCTCGCCGCCGCCCGACTGCGCGCGTATCTGTATGCCGCAGGTCGTCTCGAACAGGTACATCGCAAGGAACGCATCGGCCACGCGCTCGCCCACCGTCAGCAAACCGTGGTTGCGCAGCATCAGGAAGGTGTTGCCGGCAAGGTCGCGGACCAGACGCGGCTTTTCGTCATCGCGCAGCGCCACCCCTTCGTAATCGTGGTAGCCCAGGCTCGCAAGCACGAAGATCGACTGCTGCGAGATCGCGAGCACGCCGGCAGCTTGCGCGGACACCGCGATGCCGTTGGCGGTATGCGTATGCAGCACGCAGTGCACGTCGCCGCGCGCGGCATGGATCGCACTGTGGATCACGAACCCGGCTGGATTGACCGGCCACGGCGAGTCATCCACCGCGCGACCATCCTGATCGACCTTGACCAGACTGGATGCCGTGATCTCGCTGAACAGCAGGCCAAAGGGGTTGATCAGGAAATGCGCATCCGCACCCGGCACGCGTGCGGAGATGTGAGTGAACACCAGATCGGCCCAGCCATGGTGCGCGACCAGACGGTAGCAGGCGGCGAGATCGACCCGCAGCGCCCATTCTTCGGCGCTGACCCGTGCGCGCAGTTCGGGGCGAATCAAGGAAGCGACCGGCATTTTTTGGACTCCTGACGCAATGATTGCGTCAGGTCAAAGCATAGCGCGCACGCACTGGTGGTTGACACGCGCCCCCAGATGGGGACGCTATACGGTTTGCCCCCCACGAGTTCGCGCATGGCCATGTTCAGTTTTCGCGGCAAACCCGGCTGGGAAAGCCGCGATGCAGCCGAGCGCGCGTCTGCGGTCGCGACCTCGACCGAGCCTGAAATGCTGGCGCTGCTGCCCGATCTTGCGCGCAACGACGAGGCGCCCAACGTGCGCCGCGCTGCGGTTCGGCGCCTGCTCGATCTGCCTCTGCTGGGCGACCGCGCACGCAACGATGCGGATGCGCTGGTACGCGAGGTCGCACAGGAGCGCTATCGACTTCTGCTCGCTGGCATCGGCGAGCCGTCGCTGCCGTTGGCCGATCGCGAACGCGTGCTGCGCAGCGAAGACAGCCCCGAGCTGCTGGCGTGGATGGCGGTCAATTCGCCGGAGCCGGTGCTGCGGCGACTGGCGCTTGAACAGCATGCCAAGCCCGGCCTGATCCTGGACCGCTGCCAGCGCGATCCGGATCCGGCGATCCGCATGTGGCTGCTCGATCAGGTCAGCGATCCGGCGGCGTTGGAGCGGATCGCAGAGGGCACCCGCAAGAGCGACAAACGGCTATCCCGCGCGGCACGCGAACGCGCCGAGACGCTGCTTTTCGGCGCCGGCGATGCGCAAGCGTTGAAGCGTCGCGCACTGGCGATCGCCGAGGCTTTCGACCAGCTGCGCCGCGAGCGGCCGGGCGATCTCCAATCGCGTGCCGCGGCACTGCGGTCGGAGTGGGTAGCGCTCGCGCCGCGCGTCGATGCCGCGCTGGTGCAGCGCGTACAGGGCTATGTCGACACCCTCGCTGCCGTGCTGGCGCCAGCGCGCGAGCCGGCCGCAGCTCCCGCCGTTATCGCCAAACCGTCGCAGATGCAGGAGCCGCAGGCACTGGAGGAGCCGGCGGGCGAGATACCTGTATTGCCGGGACCGCGCGAGCCCGACCCGGAGTTGCTGGCGCAGGCGCTTCAAGCCGAAAGCCACAGCGCCGATATCGATCCCGCTGCGCTCGACGCACTGCGCCGGCGCCACGCAAGCGCGTGGCATCGCGAGCACGAGCATCTGGCCGCCGAGCTGGATGCGCATCAGCGCTTCGAAGCGGCGGTGGAAATCGCGCGCGAGCGCCACGCGCGCGAAGCGGATGCGCGCTCCCTGCGTGCCGCCGAGGCGAGCGCGGCCTTCGAACAACTGGAAGCGGCAGTACACGCGCAACAGGCGCAGGATGCGCGCGACCGCTAT
>JBBSDI010000309.1:0-4425 GCA_038249585.1 Lysobacterales bacterium
CCATCGAGGAGTTCGACGGCGCGCCCGGGCGGTAGCCGCGACGAATCATCAGCCACGGCACGAATCGCGCAAACAATGCACCGCTGGCCAGCGACAGCGCGAAGAGCCCGCTCAGTGCCCACCCACCCAATGCGCCTCCGCGGCCGCGCTGCAGCATGCCGGTCATCATGATCACGCTGGCGGAGATCGCAAACCACGATGCGGCAACGCGGATGCATGCGTCGGTTGCAAGCACGCTGCCGGCGCTGCGCAGGCGCACCCCAAGCAGGGCGCCGGCGACGCCTATCGCGAGTCCTGCCAGCACGCCCGAGAGCACCACCGACACTGCCCTTTCCCGCTGCTGGCCGCAGCTGAAGACACCCCGAAGGTCACTGCAGCGGCCGCCGGCGCCGAAGCGCCGATCAGTGCCGCACCGATCGCGGCGCCGAAGCCCGCCGCCGGCGCGCTGACGATCGCCACGTTGCGCAATCGCGCAAGCATGTCTGCACGCAACAGCTGGCGCACCCGCGAGATGCGTTTGCGCACCGCGACCGCGCTCAGTCCCAGCAGACTCGCGACCGCTTCGGCATCCTCGCCCTCGCGAAAGTACAGCAGCAAGGTTTCGCGCGAATCCTCCGGCAGCGCATCGATCGCATCGCGCAACAGCGCGCGCTCGTGCATCGCGTCCAATGCGCGGTCCGGCGACAGGGCCTCGTCGGCCACGGCTTCGGCGTCCACCACCCGCGCATGCAGTGGCGCGCGGACCGCCATGCTGCGCAAGTGATCGCGAGCCAGATTGCGGGTCACCTGCCGCAGCCACGGCAGAATGCTGTCTGCCGCGCGCAGCTGGCCGCGTTCGCGCCAGCAGCGCAGGAATGCTTCCTGCGCGATGTCCTCGCTGGCGGGCCCATCGCGTACGATCGCCACCGCGATTGCGGTCAACGTGTTCTGCACGCGTAGCACCAGCTCGGTGTACGCCCGCGGATCGCCTGCAGCCGCGGCGTGGAGCCGGGCAACGGGCAGGGGCAGGGCGACTTGCAGTGCCATCGTGTGCTCCACGCTTGCGCGGCTATTGCATGCGCTGCATGCAGTGCCCGCATCGCCGCAGCATGCCGGCAACGGCGACTCGGTCGTGACGGTACACGATCAACACGGCATCGGACCCGGCGTGGCGAAAGCCGCCGAGCTGCCGACCCCACATTTGGATGCGCTGCGTGATGGCAGCGTCGAACGCGAGCGCTGCATTGATTGGCTAGCCAGCCTCACTCTGCCGGCGCATCGTCGGCTGCGGTGGCCGCGCACGCCCCACGCCGTCCGCGGCGGTCGCCTACGCTCAGCGCCAGGCCCAGCGCGCAGATGGACATGATGAGCACCATCAAATAGGCGTTCTGCAGCCACAGCAAAAAGCCCAATACCGCGTAGCCCGCGAAAACACCGATCAGCACGGCGGTCAGGCCACGGTTGGAGCGAGGGCGCTTCGGGGACATCGGATTCTCCGCTGGGCAGGCCGGAGCGGCCGCCTCCCGTTACCAAGACGATCCACCGCGGCGCCTGTGACCAGCGCGGGCGAATGCCGCGCCCGCGCAGGTGGGAGGACCGCAACGCTGGCCAAACCTAAAATGCGCCAGGGGCAGTCCGACGCGCGCCGCCGCCCCGCTTTGACCCTGTGCTGATCTCCGGCCTGCACCCCATGATTCCCGCCCCGATCCCCCCCGACGATGTGCAGCGCCTCAAGGCGCTGCACGCGTTGTTGATCCTCGATACGCCGCCGGAACAGCGTTTCGACCGCATCGTGCAGTTTGCGGCGGGCGAATTCAAGATGCCGATCGTGCTGATCAGCCTCGTCGATGAGCACCGCCAGTGGTTCAAGGCCAAGGTCGGGCTGGATGCCTGCGAGACCGCGCGCGCGGTGTCGTTCTGCGGCCACGTCATCACCCGGTCGGAGCTGTTCATCATCGAGGATGCGGCACGCGATGCACGCTTCGCCGACAACCCACAGGTGACCGGGCCACCGCACGTGCGCTTCTACTGCGGCGCGCCGCTGCAGCTGCCATCGGGCGCGACGGTCGGCACCTTGTGTCTGATCGACCAGCAGCCGCGGTCGTTCGATCCGCTCGATCAGGCGATCCTGATCGCACTGCGCGAGCTGGTGCTGGAGGAGCTGGGCAAGCCCGCGGCGGCAGCGTGATGAGCCCGCACGAAAATCCGCCGTGGACCCTGATGCTGGTCGAGTCGCAGTTGCCGTTGCGCTCCACCGTGGTGGCAGCCGCGCGACAGTTGCAAATATCGAGGGTGGAAAATCCCGGTGGCGTGGCAGCGACCGCGCCCATCAACGACCCGCTCGGCGCCCCGCTACGGGATACGCGCGGCGGTTTCGCGCAGGAACGCCACCAGCGCATCGACACCGGTCTTCGCCTTGCGGGTGAATCCGAACTCGTGCTCGGGATCGCGTATCCGATCGAGCCAGATTCCGCCGTCTGCGGCCGCTGCCGGCCGGGTCGCGCCGAGCCACAGCGCGGTGTCGGCGCCATCTTCAGGGTGGCGCAACTGGCGCTGCAGTGCTGCGCGGAAAGTGGGCAGCGATGAGCGCACACCGTCGGTGTCGACCCAACCCGGATGCATCGCGTGCGCGGTCGGGCGCCCCTGCCATTGCTGGTTCCACCAGCGGGTCAGTTCGACCTGCGCGCGCTTGTGCTGCGCGTAGGCCGCCATGCCATCGTGCTCGGCCGCCGCATTGCGCGCGATGGTCGACAGATCCAGCGCGGCGCCATACATGCCGCCCGAGCTCATGTTGATCACCACGCCCGCCGGCTGCAGCGCGCCCTCGGCGTGCAGCGCTTCGGTCAGCACGAAATGGTTGAGCAGGTTGGTCGCGAACGAGGTCTCCAGCCCCTCGGCGGTGCGGCTGTAGTCGCCGCGCAGCACGCCGACATTGTTGACCAATACAGTCACACCGCCTTGTCGCGCGGCCAGCGCTGCGGCCAGTTTGCGGGTCGCGGCAACCAGCGAGAGGTCGACCGGCCAACATGCAAGCCGCTCCGGGTGCGCCGCTGCCAACTGCACGGCAGCCAGCTTCTGCACGTCGCGCGCCACCGCGATGACCTGCGCGCCGCGTGCATTGGCACCCAGCGCGATCGCCTGACCGATGCCGCCGCTGGCGCCGGTGACCACCCAGGTCTGGCCGTGCAGGTCGGCCGTGAACGGCTGCCATTGCGCGCTGCGTTTGCGCAGCCCGACCGCGCTGAAGCGGCTGAAGAAGCGCGCGTAGAAGAACAGGCTGGCAGCGGCACGAACCATTTGCGCATTCTATCCGCCGCGCGCGAAAGGCGCATGAGCGGAATAAGCGACGGCGCCGTGGACAAGTGTTGGAGTGCGCCGCATGCAACCGATGCTGCGTTCAGCGCGGCGCACGCCCACGCTCACTCGACCAGCGGAAAGGTCATCGCGATCAACCACGCGAACACCACGCCGTTGGCAACCGCGGCGACCAGCGGGTGGCCGGTATGACGACCGGTCCAGGCGCTGAACAATCCGTACACGGCGAACAGCAGCAGGATCGCTGGCACGATGATGGCAAGGAAGAACAGTTGTGCGGGATTAAGCGCAATCGCCAGCGCCAGCGAAAGCAGGAAGCACGATTTGGTCAGCAGGTAGGCGCCGCGGCGCGCGGCGATCCGGCGGGTCAGCCATTCGTCGGCGACGAAGTAGGGCAGGGTGCCGATCGCGATCGCGGCGACCAGCGGCAGCCGCCACGGTGCGGGCATCACCGACATCACGTGCTGGTCGATGCTGATCCCGATCATCAGCACGCTGTAGCCGAGCACGATGATCAATGCCATCACGAACTGGGTGCGATCGAACTGCAGCAGTCCGCTGGGCTCGCGTCCACGCTGCAGCCACCACAGTCCGATCGCGGTGAGCAGGCCATAGACCAGAAAGTGGGCTGCGAGATAGTCGCCCAGCAGCAGCGGCAGGAAGTCGGTTGGCAGCTTCCACAGGATCAGCGGGGTCAGCAGCGCCGGTGCCAATGCGAGCACGAACAGCGACCGCCACGCGACCGCGTGCCGTGGCGCCAGACTCGCCACCGGTGGCAGATAGGCGAGCAATGGCCACGGCAGCAGCACCACGCCGATGGCCAGCACGATCAGCCACACGATGCGGATGTCGACAGCGCCCGCGTTGCCGGTGCGCTCGAAGGCGGCGTTCAGCCACGCCCGCGACTCGCGCAGCGTGCGTGCGCTGTACAGCACGCCGATGTGCTCCACCCGAGGCGCGAAGTACACGCGCCGCGCGCTGCCGTCGGCAAAGTTGCCATAGGTCACCGCAGTGGCGGCTTGCTCGCCTGCGGCAAGCCCGAGGTGGGTGAAGGCCTGCTCGCGCAGCATCGCCGGCTCCAGTGCGCCGTCGACGATCAGCAGGTTGCGCGGACGGAAGGTCTGCGGTTGC
>JBBSDI010000310.1:0-4418 GCA_038249585.1 Lysobacterales bacterium
CGCGGCCCACTTCGGCGACGAGATGCACCGGATGAGCAGCCTCGCGCGCGACGGTCTGGTCGATGTCGATGCCAGCGGAATCCGCATCACCGGACGCGGCCGGCTGCTGATGCGTGTCGTGGCCATGGTCTTCGACCAGTATCTGGCGCAACCGCGCGAGCAGGTGACGCGGTTCTCGCGGGTGATCTGAAGGCGCCCAGCCGCTAGAATCGCGGCATGGGGACCCCGGCTGGCGGCGTTAGATGCACCGAGGCGGCTTTGCGCCGCAAGCCGGCACCGACGGGCTGATGGTGATCGGCACTTGGATAGCGCATAGCTTCGGATCGCGCATCCGTCGCCGGCAGAATCCCGGCGATCGACCATTCACCGCGCGGGGCTTCGTCAAGCAGTCGCTGACGACTTGACGAAGCCCCACCAACACCGTCAACGGATCGATCGGGGACTCGGCGAAGTCGTGCTTGAAGTAGAAGGCTTTGGCCTGTTCATCAATCGCATGGCACAGCAGCGCACGCGCGCCGATCAACTCTGCGGCCTGGTTGGATCGCAGCACTGCATCCTTGAGCAGGCCGCTGCCGATGCCCCTTCCAGACCAGTCGCCGTGCACAGCCAGTAGGCCCAACACAATCACCGGCAACGGGTCAGGCATGTTGCGACGCAGACAGCCCGGAGCGGCCTCACCGGCAATCGAACCAGCGGCAAGGGCGTAGTAGCCGATGACACGTCGTTGCGCGTCAACAACGACGTCGGTGCGGGATGCGCCGGTTGCGGCATTCGCCAAGGCACGCTTGCCGAGCCACGCACGCAACGATTCGTGCCGACGAACGAACGCAGAAGTGTCGTGGTCTGCTGTCAGCCGAACCGGTGCGCCCGCCGGGCCCGTGGTGCCCGGCACCGGCTGGGTCACTTGGCCCAAGGCGCGCGCTTGGCGAGCAAACGCTTCAGGCCCGCGTTCTCGACAAGCGGCGCGTCCATCAAGGCCACGAAGGCTTTGTATTGTTTGGCGCTGGCGTTGAACAAGGTCTGGTCAAGCAATACCTGCTCGGCGTTCTCACGCGAAGCCGCGAGCATGAAATCGGTGCGGCTCTTGCGCTGCAAGCGCGCCGCACGGTCGATCAGCTCGCGTTGCGCGGGCGGCGGGCGCCGATTGATGACGGTGGAGGCGGTAGTGCTCATGCCATCATCTAGCCGATGTGTGGACATTGTCCATACAGTTCTGGCGCCCAGGGCGCCGCAGCTGCCGTACCACGCAAGCTGACTTCATCAGTGCGCGCTGACGGCATTTGGTGCTGCCTTGCGCTGGTCGCTGCGAAAGCCTCGCTTCGGCAGCTTCGCGGCCAGTTCGCGCGAAAAACGTTCGAGCGCTCCCGCTTTCTCCAGCATCTGGTCGTGCGCGTCGCAATGCCGCGCCTGGATGCGCGTGAGCCCACACGACTGCACGCGCCCGAGGACCTTGCACATCGCCGAAACCGAGGTCGAGGTAGGGTTTTCTGCAATGCAGCCAGCGCATCCGGGGCCGCGCATCCGGGAACCGCCGCGATTGGATGGGCGGGCGGTCGCCGCGGTCGACGTGTGGCCGTAGTGTCTGGATGCGGGAGTTCAGGCCGCGAGCGGGCGGACCGCCTTGCGCACGCGATCGCCGATCTTCGACTCGGTGAGCCCGAGGTCGTACTCAGACTGCAGGTTGATCCAGAATGGCGGCGTAGTGCCGAAGTAGCGTCCGAGACGCAACGCGAGCGCTGCGGTCACGGAGCGCTTGCCGGCAACGAGTTCGTAGATGACGGGTGGCCGCAGTCCGATGTCCGTGCCGACACGGTAGGCCGTCAAGCAGTGCTCCGCCATGAAGTGCTCCGCGAGCATCTGACCGGGATGCAGGAGCAGTTGCGCGCGTGGCTTCTTGCTCATGGGTTCTGGACTCTCAGGCAGATTCGGATGGGAACGTGGAATCGTGGCTATTCGTAGTGCTTGCTGATCTGGACGTTCGTTGCAGCCCCATCCCCCCAGTCGAACACGCCGCGCGAGATCATGCCGACGGCGAACACCGCCGGCGCAGTGTCACGCGCGCCGGGTCAGAACCGCCCAGCGCGCAGATCCGCCAGCGCCTGCTGGATCTCCAGCTGCGTATTCATCACGAACGGGCCGTACTTTGCCACCGGCTCGCGCAGCGGGCGTCCGACCAGCAGCAGCACGCGGGCGGGCTCGGCATCGGCGGCGATCTGAATGCGTTCGCCCTCGCCCAACACGACCAGCACGCCGCGTTCGACGCGCACCGCCGCGCTGGCCGCACCGATCCGCGCTGCACCTTCAAACACGTACGCGAACGCGTGGTAGTCGCGTGGCACAACGTGCGTGAACCGGCCATCGGGCTGCAGATGCAGATCCAGAAAGGTTGGATCGGTGGCCGCAGCGTCGATCGGCCCGCGCACGCCGGCGACCGCGCCGGCGATCACCTTGACGCGCACACCCGGCGCTGCATCCACCAGCGGAATCCGCTCGGGCGCGTACTCCTGATAGCGCGGCGCGGTCATCTTGTCGCGCGCGGGCAGGTTGATCCACAGCTGGAAGCCGCGCATCAGGCCTTCGACCTCCTCGGGCATCTCCGAGTGCACCAAGCCGCGGCCGGCAGTCATCCACTGCACGCTGCCGGGCACCAGCACGCCCCCGTTGCCGTGGTTGTCGCGGTGACGCATGCGGCCATCGAGCATGTACGTGACGGTCTCGAAGCCGCGATGCGGATGATCGGGAAAACCCGCGATGTAGTCGCCGGGCTTGTCGGAGCCGAACTCGTCGAGCATCAGGAACGGGTCGAGATCGGGCAGCTGCGGCGTGCCCATCACACGCGTGAGGCGCACGCCCGCACCATCGGAGGTGGGCACGCCGCGCACCTGCCGCACGACGCGGCGATCGGCGGGCTGGGGCCGTGGGATGGCGTTCATGCGGACTCCTGCAGTTGGTCTGGACAACACAATGCCGGCGGCGGCGGTCAAAGCCAAGGCGGAACCGCGCAAGCTGCGCGTGCACTGGCGCAACCTGCGGCGCGTCGCCTGCCGGTGCTGCGCGGAGTCAAACCACCGCCGAACGCGCCTGCAATCGTCGCGCGAAGGCGCTATGATTCGCGCCCCCTTTATCCATCCATCCGCATCGAAGGATACAACCCACGATGAGCAGCCACCTCTTCACCTCGGAATCGGTGTCCGAAGGTCATCCGGACAAGATCGCCGACCAGATCTCCGATGCCGTGCTCGACGCGATCCTCAGCCAGGACAAGCGCGCGCGCGTGGCCTGCGAGACGTTGGTGAAGACCGGTGCCGCGATCGTGGCCGGCGAGATCACCACCAGCGCGTGGGTCGATGTGGAGGCGCTCGCGCGCAAGGTCATCAACGACATCGGCTACAACAACTCGAACGTCGGCTTCGATGGCCACACCTGCGCGATCATCAACATGATCGGCAAGCAGTCGCCCGACATCAACCAGGGCGTCGACCGCAAGAAGCCGGAAGAACAGGGTGCGGGCGACCAGGGCCTGATGTTCGGCTATGCCTGCGACGAAGCACCGGAGTACATGCCCGCGCCGATCTACTACGCGCACCGACTGGTCGAGCAGCAGGCGAAAGTCCGCAAGCAGAAGAAGTCCAAGCTGCCGTGGCTGCGTCCGGACGCCAAGAGCCAGGTCACCCTGCGCTACGAAGACTCCACGATCATCGGCCTCGATGCGGTGGTGCTGTCGACGCAGCACGATCCGGAGGTCAAGCACAAGGATCTCGTAGACGGCGTCTACGAGACCATCCTCAAGCCCGTGCTGCCGAAGAAGTGGCTCGACAAGCTGTCGAAGCACAAGGTGCACATCAATCCGACCGGCAAGTTCGTGATCGGCGGGCCGGTCGGCGATGCGGGCCTTACCGGCCGCAAGATCATCGTCGATACCTACGGCGGCATGGCGCGCCACGGTGGCGGCGCGTTCTCCGGCAAGGACCCGTCCAAGGTCGACCGTTCCGCGGCCTATGCGGCGCGCTACGTGGCCAAGAACATCGTGGCCGCCGGCATCGCAAGCAAGTGCGAGGTGCAGGTCAGCTACGCGATCGGCGTGGCCCAACCGACCTCGATCTCGGTCACGACGTTTGGAACAGGCCGGATTGCCGACGAGAAAATCGAAAAGCTGATCCGCAAGCACTTCGACCTGCGCCCCTACGGCATCCTGCAGATGCTCGACCTGGTGCATCCGATCTATCTGCGCACCGCCGCCTACGGGCACTTCGGCCGCGCGCCAGAGCAGGTGACTTACCTCGATCAGGCCAGCGGCAAGAACGTCACCGCGACCGCGTTCTCGTGGGAGAGGACCGATCGCGCCGAGGCGCTGCGCAAGGATGCGGGCCTGAAGGGCTGACCCTGCAACGCGCGGCCTGACGGCCGCAACGCGATAC
>JBBSDI010000311.1:0-4416 GCA_038249585.1 Lysobacterales bacterium
CTGCTGTTTGTCGGCGCCGCCGCGCCCGCAGCCCCGCGCCGCTGGGACGAGGCGGTGGTGATCATGGACAAGGCATGGGACGAGGTGGCCACCTTCGTCGAGCGCAACAGCGTGGTGCCGATCGGCGACAAGCGCCGCATCGTCAACGTGCTTGGCGAGGAAAACAACGACTTCAACATCGGCTATGCGGTGCCACCGAATGCGCTGGTGCCGACGGGCAACATTCGCGCCGCCCAGAGCCTCGGTACGCGTGCCCTGACCACCCTGTATCGCGGGCATCGCGTAGGCTTGGGCAAGGCGCGCGACATGCTGCGCGCCTACGCGATCACGCACGGCTATCAATACGACCGCGACCTGCGCGGCGCATGGGAAGAGTGGCCGCCGGAAAACGAAGAAACCGGTGAAGTGCTGACCACCCTGTACCTGCCGTTCAACTGATGACCTCGAGGCCGGCGTCTGGCGCCAGCCGATCGGGCTGATTCGCGCCGGGCGCGGAACTTTCCGCGCCCGGCGTTGACCAAACGGTGCGGCCTGCGCCGGCCGACCCTGCGGACAGCCCTCACGGGTGAGCATGCGCAAGGGCGGCAGTCCGGACCGCCGGGATCGGGTGCAGGGCGGAGCGTTGCGGATCGTGATGTGCTGGTGCAGGCTGCTCGGCGGCCGTGTCGCCACGCAGTGGATCGATGCGCGACACGTCGACGCGGGCAGTACCGCGCAGGCGGACATTGCGGGGGAGTTTTCGGCTCGGATACCCCGGGCCGAGGTTCCAAGGAACTATCGGGAACAACATTCCATGATCGAGACACGCGAACTCAGCAAACGCTACGGCCCGATCACTGCCGTCGACGGGATCAGCTTCCGCGTCGAGCCGGGGCAGGTGTTGGGCTTCCTCGGCCCCAACGGCGCCGGCAAGTCGACCACCATGAAGATGATCGCCGGTTTCGTCACTCCCAGCGCCGGCAGCGCCAGCGTGTGCGGCTTCGATGTCGAGGCCCAGCCGCTGGATGCCAAGCGCCAGATCGGCTATCTGCCCGAAGGCGCGCCCAGCTACGGCGAGATGCGCGTGCATGCATTCCTCCAGTTCATCGCCGATATCCGCGGCCTCGCTGGCGAGAATCGCCGCAAGCGGCTCGACGACACCATCGGCCGGCTGAGCCTCGGCGGGGTGCTCGCGCAGACCATCGACACCTTGTCGAAGGGCTTCCGCCGCCGCGTCGGCTTGGCGCAAGCGATCCTGCACGATCCCAAGGTGCTGGTTCTCGACGAGCCGACCGATGGTCTGGACCCGAACCAGAAACACGAGGTGCGCGCGCTGATCAACGCGATGGCGCGGGACAAGACGATCATCGTCTCCACCCACATCCTCGAAGAGGTACACGCGGTGTGCAACCGCGCGATCATCATCGCGCGCGGCAAGATCCTCGCCGATGACACCCCGGACAAGCTCGAAGCGCGATCGCGCTACCACCAGGCGGTGTCGCTGACCGCGCCGAACGTCGGCGCCGCGCGCGATGCCCTGGCGCGCCTTGCCGACGTCGAATCGGTCGAGGTCGATCCGCAGGACCAGCGCATCACCGCATTCCCGCGCAAGGGCAAGTCGATCTTCACCGCCGTGGGCGACCTGCTCAAGGCGCAAGGCATCGCGGTGACCGAACTGCAGCTCGAACGCGGCCGCCTCGACGAGGTGTTCCGCAGCGTCACCCAATCCGCACCGCGGCAAGGAGCCAAGGCATGAATCCGGTCGGCATCCTGTTCCGCCGCGAGCTGGCGAGTTACTTCGCCACCCCGGTAGCCTACGTGTTCATCGTCGTGTACCTGCTGCTGGCCGGCGTGTTCACCTTCTATGTCGGCCGCCTGTATGAATCCAACCAGGCATCGTTGCTGCCGTTTTTCTTCTGGCACCCGTTCCTGTACCTGTTCCTGGTGCCCGCGGTATCGATGCGGCTGTGGGCCGAGGAGCGCCGCAGCGGCACAATCGAGCTGCTGCTGACCCTGCCGGTGACCATGTGGCAGGCGGTGATCGGCAAGTTCCTCGCCGCGTGGGCCTTCGTCGGCATCGCGCTGGTGCTGACCTTTCCGATCTGGATCACGGTCAACTACCTCGGCGATCCGGACAACGGCGTGATTGCGGCGAGCTATCTGGGCAGCTGGCTGATGTCGGGTGCATTCCTCGCCATCGGCATGTGCTTCTCGGCGACCACCCGCAACCAGATCATCGCCTTCATCCTGACCCTGGTGGTGTGCCTGGCCTTCGTGCTGGCCGGCTTTCCGATCGTGACCGGGCTGGTGCAGGACTGGCTGCCGCAGCTGATCGTCGATGGCATCACCAGCCTCTCGCTGTGGTCGCACTTCGACGCGATCCAGAAGGGAGTGATCGACCTGCGCGACCTGGTCTATTTCGCGCTGATGATCGGTTTCTGGCTGTATGCCAGTGCGGTCGTGATCGAACTGAAGAAAGCGGATTGAAGCCATGAACAACCAGAACACGCGACGCGCGCTTACCGGCGGCACCCTGGCGGTACTCGCGGTATTGCTCATCGCCGGCACCATTCTCAGCAACAACCTGCTGCGCGGCATCCAGGTCGACCTGACCGCCGGCAATCTGTATACGCTCAGCGAAGGCACCAGCAAGGTGCTGTCCGACATCAAGGAGCCGATCAACCTGTACTTCTTCTTCTCCGACAAGGGCACCGCGGAGATCCCGCAGATCCGCACCTACGCGACCCGCGTGCGCGAGCTGCTCGAAGACGTGGCCGGCAAGTCCAACGGCAAGGTCAAGCTCAGCGTGATCGACCCGCTGCCGTTCTCCGAAGAAGAGGATCTTGCCTCGAGCTACGGCCTGCAGGCGGTGCCCACAGGCCCCGGTGGCGAGACCATCTTTTTCGGACTCGCCGGCACCAACGCCACCGATGGCAAGATGGTGATTCCGTTCTTCCAGCCCGACAAGGAATCGTTCCTCGAGTACGACGTGGCGAAACTCATCCACAGCCTGGTGACCTCGACCAAGCCGGTGGTCGGCGTGATCGCCGAGCTCGACATCGGTCAGGGCTTCGATCCGCAGACCCGGCAGATCCGTCCAGGCTGGGCGATCAACCAGAGCCTGAGCGAACTGTTCGAACTGCGCAGCCTTGATCCGCAGTCCACCACCGGCATCGATACGGCGATCAACACGGTACTGGTGGTGCATCCGAAGACGCTGTCGGAAGACACCCAATACGCGCTCGACCAGTTCGTGCTGCGCGGCGGCAACCTGCTGGTGTTCGTCGACCCGAACGCCGAGCTCGACGAAACCGCCAACGATCCGAACAATCCCTCGGCCGCGATGTTCGCCAATCGATCCTCCGATCTGGAGCGACTGTTCCGCGCCTGGGGCGTGTCCTACGATCCGTCCAAGGTACTGCTCGATGCGGAAAACGCGTTGACCGTGCAGAGCCAGGGTGGCTCGCCGGTGCGTCACATGGCCATCCTCGGCCTGCGCGCGAAGTCGATGAACCAGGACGATGTGGTCACCGCGCAGCTGGGCACCCTTAACGTGTCCACCGCCGGGGTACTGCGCATGGCCGATGACGCCACCCTCAAGCTCGAGCCGCTGGTGCAATCGAGCGCGCAGTCCTCGCTGGTCGACGTCGAGCGGGTCAAGTTCCTGCCCGATCCGTCGTCCTTGATCGCCGACTTCGTCGCCACCAAGGAGAACTACGTGATCGCCGGGCGCTTGAGCGGTACGGCCAAGACCGCGTTTGCCGAGCGTGGCGGCGCCGGGCACCTCGCCGAGTCGAGCACTCCGGTCAACATCATGCTCGTCGCCGACACCGACGTGCTGAGCGATCGGCTGTGGGTGCAGGTGCAGAACTTCTTCGGCCAGCAGGTCATGAATGCGTTCGCCAACAACGGCGACTTCGTGACCAACGCGGTCGACAACATGACCGGTTCGTCGGCGCTGATCAGCATCCGCGGCCGCGGCACGTCTGCGCGTCCGTTCACCACCGTCGAGGCCCTGCGACGTGGGGCGGACGATCGTTTTCGCGCCACCGAGCAGCAGTTGAACGAGGAGCTGGCCGAAACCGAACGCAAACTCAACGAACTGCAGCGCGGCAAGGCCGACGAGACCTCGATGCTGCTCTCGCCCGAGCAGAAGGTCGAACTCGACCGCTTCCAGCAGCGCAAGGTCGAGATCCGCCGCGAGCTGCGCCAGGTACGCCGCCAACTCGATGCCGACATCGAGTCGCTGGGCTGGAAACTCAAGCTGATCAATATCCTGCTGGTTCCGCTGCTGCTGACCGTGTTGGCGCTCGGCTTCGCCTGGTGGCGTCGCCGCAGTCCCGCACTCGCGGCATCCTGAGCATCGAGGAGGCTCGTCCATGCACAACAAGTTCATCCGTATCGCGATTGCCGCGGTGATCGCCGTGCTGCTGGCCA
>JBBSDI010000312.1:0-4411 GCA_038249585.1 Lysobacterales bacterium
CTGGCCAAGGCCTTACCCACCTGCAACCGGAAATCGAAATGACGCGCACGGGCGTGGTGCAACTGGATCACGAAGATTGGCGCTGCGCCTTTACTCGCCGCGGCCTTGCCGCGTGGCTCCGCCGTCCGCGCGAAGTCGCGCTTGCGTTCGTAGTCGGAAAGGCTCACGCCGATTTGCGGCTGCGCCTGCTCGCCGGCGTCTGCGCTGACTTGGCTGCGCTCTTGTTGGCCGGGGTCTTCTGCGCGGGGGCCTTTTTCGGGGCAGGCTTCTTGCCCGAATCCCTGCCCGCTGCGGTGGCGCTCGTCCTGACCGCTTTGCCGGCAGCCGCCTTCGCGGCAGGCGTGCGTTTGTTGCTGTCCAGACTCTTCGACAGCAGTGACATGAAATCGACCACGTTGGTGGCGGCATCTTCGCCAAGCTCTGCGTCGGGATCGCGCACTTTGGTCGTGCCGCCCTTCGCGTGGATGCGCTTGTCGATGACCTTGCGCAGCCGGTCGCGGAAATCGTCGCGATAGTCAGATGGCGTCCACTTGCCCGACATGCTTTCGATCAGCTGACTGGCCATGTCCATCTCCGACTTGCTGATGCGGTACTCGCTGGCGGATTTCTCTGGCAGGTCGTAGTCGTCGAGTGCTACCAGCTCCTGCGGGAATCGCAGCAGGATCAGCACCAGGGCATCGTCGAGCGGCTTGACCATGCACAGGTATTCGCGGGTGCGGATGACCACGCGCGCGATGCCGACCTTGCGCAGCTTGCGCAGCGTTTCGCGCAGCAGCACATAGCCCTTCTCGGACTTGCGGCCCGGTACCAGCACATAGGGCTTCTCGAAGTAGCGGCTGTCGAGCAAATCTTCGTCGATGAAAGCCGCCATCTCCACGGTTTCCTTGCCGCTGGACGCGGCCGCCTTGATGTCGTCTTCCGCCAGCACCACGTAGTTGCCCTTTTCGAACTCGAAGGCCTTGACCACGTCCTTCCATGGCACTTCTTCGCCGGTCTCGCTGTTGACCCGCTCGTACCGCACGGGCGAATCGTCGCGGCTGTCGAGCATGCGGAAGTGAAGGTCTATTCGGCGTTCGCCAGACATCAGGCTGACGGGGATGTTGAGCAGGCCGAACGAAATGGTACCGGTCCAGATCGGGCGCATGGAAGAATCTCGCGGGGGTGCCGGGGCGGCGTCCGGGAAACAATGCAGGCGACGTGCCATGTCCGCCCAGGGCGTGGGAGCCCGCATGCTATCGGCGATAGCACGCTTAAACCCCGGCTGGCAAAAGTTGTTCGTGCCCGGGTTCAAGCCGGTCGAATCCGCAGAGTTGGCGCGGTGATCGGGTCAGCATCTGCTGATTGGCCCGGTTCGTGCACGCGCGGCGTCATGACGCCTTCAGCGCACTCGACATGAATTCACCCTCTCCGCCACCGATACTCGAAAACCACGATTCCGCGGAACTTCTAGCGTCCGCGCGATCAATCGCGGGGCGCGTGAGCCACTGTTTGCCATGGCCGGGCATGAGCCGCATCCCCGCTGCGTACGAGTCATTCGCGATCGAACATTTCCGCGCCCTGAACACGACCAGCCACACAAGCTGGACCGATGCTTGTCCCGCGTATGCGCTGGGCTATCTGACCCACACCGCGTACGGGCCGGCGCTGGATCCAGCGTCGGCAGCAGAGCTGGAAATGCAATGGGATGAGCTGCGCGGAAAGTCGCGGCTGGGCTGGCCCCATGCGCTGGCCATCGTGCGCGATGCATGGGCGCACCTTGCAGTTGGCAAGCCGGCGCCCGTGTTCGAGCAACCACTGAATCCCTGATCCGGCGATCCGTGACTGCGGATCCCACGCAGTGCGCGGAGACGATCTGAAAGTCCAGTCGCCGTGACATCAGGCGAGATAACCTGGATAGCACGGGCAGATCGCTCCTGAACCGGAAACCTGCATGAACACTCGTGCTGCCCACTGCCAGATTCCGGAGCAAGACTGAGCATCTCCACGCCCCGCTCCATCTGCTTGGCGCCGGTGGCCGACGCGCGTGCTCGTCTATTGGTGCTGGGCAGCCTTCCGGGTGCACGATCACTGCAGGAACAGCGCTACTACGCGCATCCCCGCAACCACTTCTGGTGGGTGATGGCTGAGGTCTTCAGCATCCCGATTACGCTGGACTATCCCACGCGGCTGCAGGCGCTGCGCGACCACGGTATCGCGGTGTGGGATGTGCTCGCCAGCGGAGTGCGCCCCGGCAGCCTGGACGCGTCGATCGATCTGGCCACCGGGAAGCCCAATGATTTCCCGGCGTTCTTCGACCAGTTGCCGCAGCTACGGCACATTGTGTTCAACGGTGCCCTCGCGGAAACGCTGTTCACCCGGCGCGTGCTGCCGACGTTGTCACCCGAGCACCAATCGCTGGCGCGCCTGCGGTTGCCGTCCACCAGCCCGGCCAACGCGTCGGTGCCGCCTGCCGTGAAACTGGCGATCTGGCGGGCGGCGCTGATGCAGCGGTAAAAGAAGCTGAGGTCGAACGATCGGGACAGAACGATGGGGACAGAACGATCAGGGCAGGTTCCATTCTTGGCACGTTTGTGTGCGTGCAGTGGCACATCCGCAATCTCAGGCGCAGTGGGTCGAGGCGACCCGCCCCACGAACCTTGGCAGTCTGCGGGCAGCATGCGCCACCGCGCCCTCGCAGGGGGAGTCGTCCCGACCTGCCATCGCGGTCGACACGCCATGCCGGCGCCGATAACCAATGATCGGCACCGGCACCATTCTTCAACGACTGATAGACGACCGATCGAGACGAGCACCATTCCTGGCACGCTGCCATGCCTGTAGCGGCCCACCCGCAATCCGAGGCGCAGCGGGTCGGGCCGACCCGCCCTACGAACGGTGCCAGCCTCCGGGCATCACAGTCCACCGCGCCCTCGTAGCGCGGCGGCGATTGCGCGGCTAGCGCGACGCCTCGCTTACGCGTAACTCGCCGCAGATGCGGTTGCGTAGCGTGGCGCAGGAGCTGCCCGAACGTGCGGTTGTGGCGCGCGCACCCCGTTCTCGCGCACCGCCTCATAGCACTCGCAGCAGCGCGCTTCGAGTCCCGCGCGGTTCAACAGCTCGATGCGTCCGCGACGATATTGGATCAGACCGGCGCGCTGCAGACGCAACGCGATTGCGGTCACGCCCTCGCGACGTACGCCCAGCAACTGGGCGATGCCATCGTGGGTGGCTGTGATTATGGTTCCGGGCTGGCGATCCAGGTGCACCAGCAGCCAGCGGCACACCTGTTGTTCCAGCCGGTGGTGGCGCAGGCACGCCGTGGTCTGCGCCATGTCGGTCAACAACGACTGCGTGTAGGTCAACAGTTCCTGGCGCAGTGAGCTCGACTGCCGCGCCGCGTCGATCACCACGCTGGCCGGAAGCCGCAGCACCATGCCCGCACTCTGCACCACCGCGCTACCCAGCGCACGCCGGCCGCCGAGGAACGCGCAGATGCCAACCATGCCTTCGCTGCCGACGGCCGCGACTTCCAGCGAGGTGCCGTCCTGCAGCGCGGTGATCAGCGACACCGTCGCGGTGACCGGGAAGTAGACGTAGGCGAGAACCTCGCCCGCCGCGTGAAGCTGCCTTCCAGCTGGCAGCTCGACGGCGTTCATTCGCGCACGCAACGGCAGCAGATCGTCCTCAGACAAATTGGCCAACAAGCGATTGTTGATGGGACTGATGGGGCTGATGTTCATGGACCTATCCTCGCTGGTCATCTGCAATGGCGGGCAATGGATGCCGCCGCACTTGGTCTGGCCTTGCCGCAACGCGCGCTGCCCTGGTGGCAGTGCGTCGCGTCGCAGGACTGCCTCTCCCAATCCACGTGGCATGCCAACTCCCCGCGCCAAGCGGATCAATGCATTGCGTGTCCCATCGCACCGACGGCGCGGCAATGCGCACGATGCTGCTATCCGGCGCGTGCGAAATGCACGGCGCCGCGGGTCGCGCCGATTGACCGCAGGGCACGCCGATGGCAATGCATGCTGCACGGCCAGCCGATCCGCAACCGTGCAATGCGCACGTTCGCCATGGGCAGATCCGCTGCAAATGATTGATTTTCAGAGGCTTCAATGGTTGGCATGCGGCGTGTAACGCAATCGGACGACACGGCGGATGCACCGTCGTTCGATTGGAGAAAGCAGATGAGCAGCATCCGAACCTTGCGCCCCCTCGCTTTCGGCCTTGGCCTCGCAGTCGCCGGCCTCGGCGCCGGCGTATCTGCTGCGCAGACATCCCCGGCACAGGACATCAGCGATGCGCGACGCGAAGCGCAGATCTGGACCACCTATGGGTTCAATCCGCATCTGCGTGCCCTCGACATCTCCGTAGATGTCAACGGGCCCAACACGGTGCTTACCGGGACGGTCTCCGACGGGCTCGAAAAGGA
>JBBSDI010000313.1:0-4400 GCA_038249585.1 Lysobacterales bacterium
CATGGCCTCCCAGCGCAGATCGGGCAGGCTGACCGCGTTGGCCTGTTTCGCGGTTCGATAGGACTTGGCGTCGGTCAGCGCCTTTTCGAGCGCAATGCGCTTGTCCACCTGCGCCTTGCGCGTGGCTTGGATCAGCGGCGGCGGCAGAAAGTCCGGAATGATCAGCGATGGCCACTCGATGTACTGGCCGACATCGCCGCGCACCGTCATGTCTTCCCAGGTCCAACCGTCCATCTGCAGGACCGCCGCGCTGCCAGTGATCACACCTTGCTGCCCCGCGACCGGGTGCACCAGTGCGGCGAGCACGCCGTTGGCGCGGGTCACGGGCACCACTTCGGAATCGGCATTGACCGCGACCTGCGCGCGCGCATTCGGATTGATCGCGCCGACTTCGGTGGTGTCGTTGGTGGCGCGCACGGCCTGCACTTCGACCAGTCCGATCACGCTGGAAGCCGCGAGCATGCCCGGATAGACATGCTTGCCGCTGGCGTCGATCACGCTGGCGCCCTCGGTGGACACCTCGGCGCCGACCGCGGTGATCTTGCCGGCCTCGAAGCGCACCCGGCCATTGGCGATCGGAGCACTGGACACCGGGTGCACGGTGGCATTGACGATCACGATCGGCCGGTCCTGCGGCGCACCCGGCACGGTGACGACGTTTTGGGCATGGGCGTGGCCTGCAAGCAGCGCTGCTAGCACGCCGGCGGCGAGACGAAGGTTGCTGATCATGCGCGGAGTTTCCTGCGCTGCGGTGGCGCGGCGGATGGTGGGCGGAAGTTTTGCACTGATCATGGCCTGATTTCCCCGCGTCTTAATGCACATGTTCTTTCACGCTGCAGGCCTGCACGTTCTGGCCGCTGTGATAGATGCCGCGGCTCGCGCCATGCACCACAGCCCACTGCTCGACCGTGTGCATCTGCGCCTCGCGATTCCACAGCACGCCGAGCAGGCCCTGCGGTCCGTCCTTGCCGGGCGTGGCAGGCTCGGGACCACCGCGAGGACCACCGCCAGTGCCGATGAGTTTCATCCGCTCGGGCAGCGCCTTCTCGATCAGGCGTTCGCGCTCGGCGACCACCGCCAGCTGCGCGCTCGCGTCGTCGCGGCGATCGAAATACTTGCGACCTTCGATCCAGGTCTGCTCGACCCGCGCCATCGACGACAGCGGATGCATGTTCCAGATCACGAAGTCGGCATCCTTGCCCGGCTCCAGCGAGCCCACACGCGCATCGATCCGCAACTGCCGGGCGGGATTGATGGTGACCATCGCAAGCGCTCGCTCGTCGGACATGCCGCCGTACTTGCGGCTCTTGCCGGCCTCCGCGTTGAGTCGCCGCGCCATTTCGTCGGAGTCGGAGTTGATCGAGGTCAGCACGCCGGCATCGCTCATGATCGCAGCGTTGTACGGAATCGCGTCGTAGACCTCCATCTTGAATCCCCACCAGTCGCTGAAGGTGGAGGCACCGGCATCGATCGAGGCCAGTGCATCGGCCACCTTGTAGCCTTCGAGGATGTGGGTAAACGATGCGACCTTGAAGCCATACTGCTGCGACAGGCGCACGAACATCAGGATTTCGTCCTGGCGATAGCTGTGGATATGCACCACGCGTTCGCCGCGCAGGATCTCCAGCAGCGCCTGCAGGCGCAGATCGGTGCGCGGCGCGGGCCCGGACTTGGACTTGTTCCAGGCGTCGCGACGTTCGCCATAGGCCTTGGCTGCGTTGAACGAGTCGAGCATGATCTGCTCGACGCCCATGCGCGACTGCGGATAGCGGGTGGTAAAGGCATCGCCCCAGTTGGCTTGTTTGACGTTCTCGCCGAGCGCGAACTTCACGCCCGGCTTGCTGCCTTCGAACACAAGACCGTCGGCGTCGCGACCCCAGCGCCACTTCACCGTCTGGCTCTGGCCGCCCATCGGATTGGCCGAGCCGTGCAGCAGCAGCGCGCTGGTCACGCCGCCGGCAAGCTGCCGATAGATGCTGATATCGGTCGGGTCGATGATGTCGCCGATGCGCACCTCGGTGGTGACCGCATGCGAGCCTTCGTTGAGATTGCCGGAAAGTCCGGAGTGCGAGTGCGCATCGACGATGCCGGGAGCGACATGCAGTCCGCTGCCATCGATCACGCTTGCGCCCTGCGGTGCATCCAGACTCTTGCCGACCGCAGCGATCTTGCCGCCGGCGACCAGCAGATCGGCGTTTTCCTGCTTGCCCTGCGGACCCTGGGTCCAGATCGTGGCGTTACGAATCAGCAGCGCCTTGGGCTGCACCGGTGCTGCGAGCTGCGCATACTCGCCAGCGGGATAGCCGCGGAACGGCGGCACCTGGATCGCAGCGACCGGCTTGATCGCCGCGGCCTCGGGTGCGGCACCCTCGCGCTGGCCGCTGACCGCGACCGTCGTGCCGTTCGCCTGCGCGCGCAGGCCCTCCATGCGCGCCTCGCGCAACATCAGACTCACCGGCTGCGCGCCGCTGCTGCCGCCGAACCACGCGTTCGGCGCGGGCAGGATCAGGCGGTTGTCGATCAGGCTCGCCTTGGCGCTCAACTCGCCTGCCTTGACGTCATAGGGGCCATCGCCACTGATCTGAATGCTGGCCGGGCCCTTGCCATCGCTCCAGGCCAGCGACCACGTGCCGCGCGGATCGACCGGCACCAGCGGCTTGACCTCATGCGACACACCATCGACCCACACCGCGTAGATGGCGGCGTTCTCGGCGCGGAACAGCGCAGTGTCGGCGACCAGCAGGTTGGCGTTGAGGCCCGGGGCGATGCGCCCCAGTCGCGCGCTCTGGCCGAGCAGTGCCGCGGGCGCTGTGGTCAACGCACGCAGCGCATCGTCTTCGGACAAGCCTGCGGCGACCGCGCGCCGCAGGTTCGGCCAGAATTCCTTGGCCGGGTCCTTCAGGCCGCGGGTGGTCAGCGCCATTTCCAATCCGGCGCCGGCGAGCCGCGCCGGATTTGCCGGCGCCTGCTCCCAGTGCTGCAGAGCCGCCAGCGAGGTCGCAAGCGCGGATTCCGGGCGCTCGATCTCGGGCGGTGCGGGAAAGTTCAGCGGCACCAGCACCGGCACTTTGGCAGCGCTCAGCTGCGGCAACATGCGGTACTCGCTGCCGTTGCCGTCGATCACCACCTTGAGGCGGAACTCGCGCGCCAGCGACAGCACGCGACCGACGTCGAGCTCGTCGTTGGTGTCGAACACGATGCGCTGGGTACCCGCCAGCACCGGCTGCAGCGCGTCGAGCGCGAGGTTCGCCTCGGTGCGCTCGCGCGCGCCGCGGGCCGCAAGCTCGTCGCGCTGCCACTGCGCATCGAGCAGCGACTGGCGCAGCAGCGCGATCGCACCCATCATCGAGCTCGGATACTCGCCACCAAAACCGGCAGCAGGTTCGAAAGCGGCGTGCTGGAACACGCGCGCAGCCAGCAGGAGGTCCTTGGCATTGTCCGAATCGCGCAACGCGATCAGCGCGCTCTGACCGCGCAGGATGCCGCTATCCGGCGCACTCACGGCAGCCGCGAAGCCCAGATTGCGCAATGCCTTCGCGTCATCGGCCTTCGGCTCGAGCGCGGCAGCGACGTCGCGCTCGGGGCGGATGCGTCGGTTCCAGTGGCGCGCGCCGGCCTCGGCGGGAGCCGGCGGCGGCGCCTGGCGCGCTGCACCGAATCCACCCATCGGCGCCGGTGGCGCGGGCTTGAACGCGGCCGGCACGCCAACCGTCGAGGCGATCTCGATCAATCCGGGAAACACCGTCTTGCCGCCGATATCCCAGCGCGTGGCTCCGGCTGGCACCTGGTCGCCGGCGGCGACGCTCACGATCAAACCATCGCGCAGCACCACCGTGCCGCGTTCGATCACCCGCCCCGGTTCGGTGACGATGCGCGCGTTGGTCAGGGCATGCCAGCGCGGGGTGGCGTCGCGAATCCCCTCCACCGGCGCTGCGGCCTGCTGCGCCGAAGCGCCAGCGGCCAAGGTCAATGCAAAGACAGCAACAGCGCACGCGACACGCGCGCGAAATCGAAATGCCATGGTGAGCCCCGTCGGTGAAAACCGAGCGAGGCTAGCGTGAGAAACGTGAAAGGATCAATGGGGGGTGGTTGCCCTTCCCTCTCGCGGGGAAGGGCTGTGTGGTGCCGCCAGCGCGAAGCGCGCGCGCTCCAGCTCCCTCCCCCCTTGCGGGGAAGGGTTGGGGTGGGGGGCTCGCCGTACCTGAACCGAACCCAACCCAACCCAGCCCAGCCCAACTCAAGGGATTGCAGCCCGCAACGCCTCGGCCGCGCGCCGCGCCGTTTCAATCAACGTCGCATCGTCCACTTGACCTGCAAACAACAGCACAACGCCGTTGTCCTCGGCCTGCAGATAGGCGCGCGGATCGTTGGCAGGCCGATACATCCATGCCTGCCGCCAC
>JBBSDI010000314.1:0-4383 GCA_038249585.1 Lysobacterales bacterium
CTGCCGGTCAAGATCGGCGTGGTGTTCATCCTGTTCACCGTCGGCTGGCTGTTGCGCTGGCTGGATGCGCAGGGTCTGCTCAACATGCCGATCGAGCTGCGCATGGCGGGCATTGCCACTGCGGCGTTGGCGGGATTGCTGCTTGGCTGGCGCGAGCGTCGGCGCCGGCCAACCTTTGGGCTGGCACTGCAGGGTGGTGCGATCGGTGTGCTGCTATTGACCGTGTTCGCGGCCTTTGGCATGTACAAGCTGCTGCCGGCAGGCGCTGCGTTTGCGCTGGTGGTGGTGCTGGTGGCTGGAGCGGCATTGCTGGCGGTGTTGCAGAACGCGGTGGCGCTGGCGGTGCTCGGGTTCACCGGTGGCTATCTTGCGCCGGTGCTGATCAGCACCGGCAGCGGCAATCACGTCGCGCTGTTCAGCTACTACGCGGTGCTCAATGCCGCGGTGCTCGCCATTGCGATGGGCCGCTCATGGCGCTGGTTGAATCTGTTGGGATTCGCCTTTACTTTTCTGGTCGGGCTGGCCTGGGGCCAGCAGTACTATCGGCCGGAACTTCTCGCCAGTGTCGAGCCGTTCCTGATCCTGTTCTTTCTTTTCTATCTGGCGATCCCGGTGCTGTATGCGTTGCGGCAGCCGGCTGCGCGACGCGGCTTCGTCGATGGCACGCTGGTGTTCGGCACGCCGCTGCTGGCGTTTCCGTTGCAGGCGGCACTGTTGCGCGACAACGATCTCGCGCTGGCGTTCAGCGCACTGGCACTCGCGGCGATCTACGGCGTGCTTGCGTGGTGGCTGCTGCGGGCTAAGGACCTGAAGCTACTCGGGCAGAGTTTTGCAGCGCTCGCGCTGGGTTTTGCGACGCTTGCGGTGCCGTTGGCGCTGTCGGCGCGCTGGACCTCGGCGGTGTGGGCGCTGCAGGGCGCGGGGTTGGTGTGGCTCGGCGTGCGGCAGAACAGCCGCTTGCGCGAATGGTCCGGCTGGGTGCTGACCGTGCTGGCAGCGATCGCGTATCTGTTGGCGCTGCCCGGCGAAAACTGGATCGCCGATTTCGCGGTGCACGGCATGACCGATGGCTGGCGCATGTTTGGTGGTCACGCGCTGTCGCTGGTGCTGCTGGCCGTTGGCGGCGCGATCATCGCGGACACCTATTCAAGAGCGCGCGACTCCGGCCGCGAAAGCGGTGCGGCGCTGGCATGGTGGTGGGCACTGGTGTGGCTGGTGCTCGCGCTGTGGGTTGCACTGCCATCGCGGCTGGGTGGGCTTTCATACGCGGTGTGGGGCGCGCTGCTGGCGTGGTTGGCGCTCAACCGCAGCGGGCGCATGCATGCGGTGGCAGCCTTCGGCCTGAGTCTGCTGGCCGCTGCGGCGTGGTTGCTGGTGACCGCCGCAGCGCCGGATGGCATCGGTTGGCAGCGCGCGGTTGGCGAGCTGCCGATCGCCAATACCGAAACAGTGACACTGCTGCTGATGGCGCTGAGCGGCTGGTTCATCGCGCGGCTCTACGACCGTGATGGCGCTGCTCGCCCGATCGCGTGGGCGACGTTCGCGTGGGGTCTTGCGTGGTGGCTGCTGGCGGGGCTGCGTGAGGCGGATGCGGGTATCGCAGGCTTGCCGATGGTCACCGCGCTCGCTGCATTTGCCGCAGTCACTGCCTTGCTTGCGGGACTGTTGCGCGCGCCGCTGGGCTGGCCGCGACCGGGCTGGCTGGTGGTTGGCGTCGCCGTGGTTGGTGCGCCGCTCGCGTTCGTGGTCGACATGCAGGCGAATGCCGCGTTCGACGCCACTACGTGGATGATCTGGCTGGGCTGGCTGCTGGCGGTGTGCTTTGGCCTGTGGCGACTGCGCGAGCCGCTGCAGCGTGGCCTGTCGTGGGCGCATATCGGCATGTTGGCAACAGTCGTGATCGTCGTGGGCACGCAGGCGATGCGGCTGGCGCGCGACGATTTGCTGCTGGGCAGCGGCTGGCAGATCCCGATCGCGTGGCTGCTGCTGGTACTGCTGTTCTGGGGCACGTGGCGTCAGCCGCGACTGTTTGCGCAGCCGCTGTTCGCACTGTTTCCGCGCTACCGCATGCGCTGGTTCGCGCTGGCCGGATCGGTGCTCGGCGTCGTCTGGCTGTTGTCGCAGTTCGATACGGGTCGCAGCGCGCCGCTGCCCTTCATCCCGCTGCTCAATCCGCTGGAGCTGTTCCAGGTGCTGCTGCTGGCGCTGCTGTTGCGGTTCGCACACCAGGAAGGCCCACGCGTGCCGATCGGCTTGATCGCTGTCGCGGGTTTCTTGATGCTCACCATGGTGACCTTGCGCGGTACCTGGCAGCTCACGCTGGTCGCCGACAGCATCAGCGGCGACTGGGACTGGGTCGGTGCTGCGTTGAACTCGCGCATCGCGCAAACCGCACTCACGGTCACCTGGTCGCTGGCTGGCGTCAGCGCATGGATCGTGGGTTCGAAGCGGTGCAACCGCAAACTGTGGCTGGCCGGTGCGGTGCTGATGGGTATCGTAATGGGCAAGGTGCTGCTGATCGATCGTACCTACACCGGCGATCTTGCCGGCATCGTGTCGTTCGGCGCGGTGGGTCTGCTGCTGCTGCTGGTCGGCTATCTCGCGCCGTCTCCACCCAAATCCGAACCGCAGGTGCAAGCATGAAGCCACGCAATCCGATCCCGATTCTCGCGATGCTGTTGCCGTGGATGCTGCCGCTGGCGGTGTCCGCACAGACAGCGCCCGCGGCCCACGAGTGGCCGATCGAAACCGCGACGGACGACGGCGTGTATCGACTGCGCCTGCCGCTGGAGGTGTATCAGCACATCGCGCGGCGCGATCTGAGCGATGTGTTCGTGCGCAATGCGCGCGGCGAGCCGGTGCCGTTCGGCCCGATCGCCGAGGCGATTCCCTCGGCATCGCCTCCGGCTGCGTTGAGCCGCCCGCTGCCGTGGTTTCGCGTACCGCGCAGCGAGGATGCGGCATCCGGCGAGTCGCTGTCGGTGCACTTGACACGCGACGCCGACGGCCGGTTGCGCGGCGTGTCGACCAACATCGACAGCGGCGGTACTACGACCGTGAGCGACATCGTGCTCGATGCCAGCGCGCTGGAGCAACCGCTGAGTGGACTGCAGCTGCACTTCGAGAACGAAGCGCAGATCGATGTGTCGGCGCGCTTTGACGTGCTCGGTAGCAACAATCTGGCCGACTGGAGTCAGCTGCGCCGCGATGAGCCGATCCTGCTGCTGCGCCAGGATGGTTTCGTGCTCGACCGCCGCCGCATCGACCTGCCTACCCAGCGGGTGCGCTACCTGCTGCTGCGGCGGGTCGACAGCGCGAGCGAGCTGCCGTTGGCAGGTGTGGATGCGTGGACCTGGGAGCCGCGCGCGCTGCCGCAGACGCCCGAGCGCCCGCTGCTGGAGACCGCTCCCGGTACGCCATCGGCGATACCTGGCGTGTTCGAGTATTCCGCTCCCGGTCCGCTGCTGGTCGAGCGCGTCGACGTGGTGCTGGCCGACACCAATGCGATCGCCGACGTGGTGCTGCGGGTTCGCGACGAGCCCAGCCAGCCATGGCAGGAGTTGCGCCGGTTCACCGCATTCCAAGTCGCTACCGGTTCGAAAACGGTGCAGGGCCAGCCGGAAGATATCGGCAGCATTCGCGCGCGCTATTGGCAGGTGCAAACCATGCCCGCGCAGCCGCGTGCACCGTCGCTGCTGCTGACCTGGCGCCGCGAGGACTTCGTGTTCGTGGCCCAGGGCGAGGGCCCGTTCCGCCTGCTGGCAGGCGATGCGCAGATGCCGCGTCCGGTGTATCCGCTGGAGGTGCTGCTGCGCGCGGTGCGCGGCAGCGTCGGTGCGGACTGGCAACCGACGGAGGCCGGCCTCGGTGCACACCGCGCCGTTGCGCCGCAGTCAGCAGGAAAGCCCGCATCGCGGATCGAGCAGCGGACGTTGCTGTGGATCGTGCTGGTGGTTGGCGCGTTGATCGTGGTGGTGCTGGTGCTGCGGCTGGTGCGTGAGCGCGGCGAGGCGCAATAGCGCGCTGGTTCAGAGCGCCTCTGAACAAGCCCGCACACTGGCGCGGAGTCTGTTTCAAAGCTCGATGTGTGGGAGCTGGCATGAGGACCACGGCACCCTTCGCTGCTGCCGCGACTCCTGTCGCTGCCATGGCAGCTCCCACAAGTGCTGCGATGGCCAGCGATGCCATCTGTGGGAGTGTTGCCATCGGCAGCCATGCCATCTGTGGGAGCCGGCATGACGGCGAGGGCAACCTTGGCTGGTACCGCGACTCCTGTCGCTGCCATGGCAGCTCCCACAGGGAGGAAGTGCTGCCATGGCCAGCCATGCCATCTGTGGGAGTGCTGCCATCGGCAGCCATGCCATCTGTGGGAGTGCTGCCATC
>JBBSDI010000315.1:0-4374 GCA_038249585.1 Lysobacterales bacterium
AGCGATGCGCGACGCGAAGCGCAGATCTGGACCACCTATGGGTTCAATCCGCATCTGCGTGCCCTCGACATCTCCGTAGATGTCAACGGGCCCAACACGGTGCTTACCGGGACGGTCTCCGACGGGCTCGAAAAGGAGTTGGCCGAGCAGATCGCGATGGGGATCGAGGGCATCGACACGGTCGACAATCGCCTGCTCGTCGACAGCGCCTACACGCCGAAGGCGCGTGCCGCTGCAGCCGACGGTGAGCGCGACTTCACGACCACCGTCGAGGACGCCACGATCACCGCTTCGGTGAAGTCGAAGCTGCTGTGGAGCGCCAACACCACGGGTCTGGCGATCGATGTCGACACTGTCAATGGCAAAGTCAGCCTGAGCGGCACTGTGCAGTCCGCAGCGTCCAAGGACCTCGCCGGTCGTATGGCGCGCAACACCGATGGCGTGCGCTCGGTCGACAATCGTCTGACCCTGGCAGCGGCCAAGTCCGAATCCGGCGCCGACGCCATCGTTGTGAAGACCGACGCTGCCAACACGGACGCAGCGGAGACCGGAGAGGTGGTGACCGACGCGTGGATCACTACCAAAGTCAAGTCGACTTTTGCGTTCTCGCGCTGGGTCGATGGGACCGATATCGAAGTCAGCACCAACGACGGTGTGGTGGTACTGACCGGTGAAGTCGAGTCGGGCAGCGAGAAGAGTCTCGCCGCCGAGCTCGCACAGAACGTGCGCGGCGTGCGCAAGGTCGATTCCAGCGGGCTCACGGTCGCCGGATGAATGCACGAGCGTGTCAGGCGGTGCTGCGGTGCCGGCATCGGAACCGTGCTGCGCGACGGCGCTTGACTCGCCCGTTCGCCGGCAAGACGGGCTCGACACCCGCGGCCGCGCGGTCTTTTCCTCCAACGGAGACAAGAACATGAATCACAATGCAGACGTATTGCAAGAACTCATCCAGCTCGCCCGCGACGGCGCAGTTTTTTATGCCGATGCCGCCCGCGAGGTGAAGGACCCGACGCTGGTGCCATTGTTCAATCGCATGGCTTCAGCCAAGCGTGAGCTGATTTCGGCACTGGGCGGCCAATTGGAGCGCACGGGCGAAGTGGTTTCGAGCAGCGGCACCTTTGGCGGGTCGCTACGCAAGACCTACACGGAAGTACTGGCGAAGTTGTCGTCCAACGACGGCAAGGTTTATGTCGACCAGCTCGAGCAGAGTGAAGATCGCCTGCTGGAGCACTTCGATGACGCGATTGCCGGCGCCGAGAGCGTGGAGCTTCGCGCCCAACTGACCGCGCATCTGCCGGCGGTGCGTGCCACGCACGACGAAATGCGTCGCGTCAAGAAGATGCTCGCAGCAGCCTGAATAGCCAACCTACCAACCATCTATCAAGACAAGGAACAAGACTAATGAACCAGGACACCATCGGCGGCAAGTGGAAGCAATTGCGCGGCAGCATCCAGACCCAGTGGGGCAAGTTGACCAATGATGATCTGGATGTCGTGGAAGGCAATGCAGACTACCTGGCCGGCAAGATCCAGGAGCGTTACGGCATTGCCAAAGACGTGGCTGCCAAACAGGTAAGCGACTTCGAGCGCGACATACGGTAACTGCAGGTCGCGTGTATTTTCGGCGCCTCCCCCCCGCGTCGGAAGTCGCCACCGCGGATCCAGAGGGATCCGCGGTGGCTCGTTTCTTCAGGAACCGCCCGCATGTCGTCCGCTGGTTCACCCGCCGCTGCAGTTCCCGCTGAATTCCCGCCTCTGCCGGGCACACCGGCTCAGACGAGCGCAGACGCACCGCTTGCGCGCTCCGATGCCGATGCCGCTGCCGCAGCACTGCCTGCAGCGCCCGCGGTGTGCGGCACGCAAGTGCTGTTGCTGCGCGCCTACCGCTGGCTTGGCCTGCTGGCGATCGGGGCGGCGCTGGTACTGGCCAGTTGGCTGCGACCGATCCTGGTGCCGGTGCTTATCGCACTGCTGCTTGCACTGACTCTGGCACCGGCGCTGCGCGTACTGGTGGGCTTGCGTGTGCCGCGCATGATCGGTGCCGCACTCCTGTTGTCGGCAACCCTGGGTGCATCGAGCGGCGTCGTGCTGCTGCTCGTCTCGCCGGCGGAGCAGTTCGTGCGCGAGGCTCCCGCAGCGCTCAAGCGTCTGGAGCAAATCGCACATCAATGGCGGCAGCCGATTGAAGCGGCCAGCGATGCAGCCCAGCGTCTGGTCGGCACGCCGAGCGAGGGTAGCGCCAACGCATCGAACCTGGGCAGCGGCGTATCCGATGCGATGCTCGGGATGCTGGTGCAGGCGCCGCTGGTGGTCGCGTCCGTGCTCGCCACGTTTTTCCTCGCCTTCATGATGCTGGTGCACAGCGATGCCTCGCTGCGCAAGCTGGTCGGCCTGCTGCCGAGCCTGTCCACAGCCAAGGATCTGGTCGGTGGAACGCGGCAAGCGCAGCACGAGCTGTCGCGTTACATGCTGGTGATCACCTGCATCAACTTCGCGCTCGGCGCTGCGACGGCACTGGTGCTCAGCCTGCTCGGGGTCGAGCACGCGGTGCTGTGGGGCGGCATCGCTGCACTCGCGAACTATGCGCCCTATCTGGGCCCTGCCCTGGTCACGCTGCTGCTGGTACTGGTTGGCTTCGGCCAGCATGCCGAGATTGGTGCCGCACTGCTGGTTCCGGCGAGCTTCGTGATCCTGACCACGATCGAGGGCCAGATCATCTCGCCCCTGCTGATCGGCAGACACCTGCGCCTGGACCCGCTGGTGATCGTGCTGGCACTGCTCCTGCTCGGTTGGTTGTGGGGCGTGCCCGGCCTGCTGATCGCAGTTCCACTGCTGACCTGCGTGCGCGTGCTCAGCGAACGTTTGCACGGGGATGGAAAGCTGGTCGCCATCCTTACCGCCGCGCGATGACCAACATGCAGCGCAGCACAATTCGCGAACACTCGGGCGGCAGCCAATGAACGCTATGCTCCCGGCTGATCGCGCGGTGGCCAAACCCCGGCCGCTTGCCACCCGCGCGCCACCGGAGGCAGTAACCTTGAGCGAACTTGCACCCGCCACGCCCCGACCGCGCGGTCGCGTGCTGCTTGTCGACGACGACGCGACGATCGCCGCGGGTTTCCGGATTGCACTGGAAATTGAAGGCTATTTTGTCGAGTGGGCCGATAACGCGCGCGATGGCGCGGCGATGGCGGCACGGCAGCGCTACGACGTATGCCTGCTCGACATCAAGATCGGCATCGACTCCGGGCTGGAGCTGCTGCCTCGACTGGTACAGCTGGTGCCGGGCATGCGCGTGATCATGGTGACCGGCGAAAGCCAGACCGACACCGCGCTCGCCGCCTTCGATGCCGGTGCGTCGGACTATCTGGTCAAACCCTGCACGCCCGAACAGCTGATGGTTGCCGTCGCCAGGCAGTTGCACACCCGGCGTCTCGAGGCGCGGGTCGAGACGCTCGAACGCGAAGTAGCGGTGCAGCGCGCCGATGCGGGCGACCTGCGCAGCCAGGCGCCCGCCATGCAGGCCGCGATCGAGATCGCACGGCAGGTCGCCACCACCGATGCCAACGTGCTGCTTCTGGGCGACAGCGGTACCGGCAAGGGCGTGCTGGCCCGGGCGATCCATGGCTGGAGCAGCCGCCGCGATGCCGAGTTCGTCAACGTCAATTGCCCTTCGCTATCGACCGAACTGCTCGAGAGTGAACTGTTCGGGCACCAGAAGGGCGCATTCACCGGTGCCACGCAATCGAGCGTCGGCCGCGTCGCGCTGGCCGACGGCGGCACGCTGTTCCTCGATGAGATCGGCGATTTCTCGCTGCATTTGCAGCCGAAGCTTCTGCGCTTCATCCAGGACAAGGAGTACGAACGCCTCGGCGATCCCGTCACGCGGCGCGCCGACGTGCGGCTGATCGCGGCGACCAACCGCGATGTGCAGGCGATGGTGCGCGAGGGCACGTTCCGGCAGGATCTCTACTATCGCCTGAACGTGATCACCATCACCCTGCCGCCGCTGCGCGAGCGCGGCGAGGACATCTCCGACATCGCACAGCGACTGCTGCAACGCTTCGCGGCGAACCATCGACGACCGGCCCGGCGCTTCTCCGAAGCGGCGATGCACATGGTGTGCGCGTACCCGTGGCCCAGCAACGTGCGCGAGCTGCAGAACGTGGTCGAGCGCGCGGCAATCCTGAGTCCGGGTGAGTCGGTCGAACCCAGCCACCTCGCCATCGGAAGCATCGCAGCCAGCGGCGAGCCGGGTGCCGTGCAGTCGACGGGCAGCGATCTGAGTCTGGAGCAACTCGAGCACATACATATCCGCCAAGTGCTTGCGCGCACCGATAGCCTCGATAGCGCTGCCCGGATTCTCGGGATCGA
>JBBSDI010000316.1:0-4371 GCA_038249585.1 Lysobacterales bacterium
TGCCTTCCAACGTGGCAACCAGCCCGGCGGCGGTCAGGGCAGCGGTGAGGGTTTCGAAATCGGCGTTGGTGCTGGCGATGCCGACGATGGTCGGTGCGGCCTTGTCCATTTCGCTGTGCTTGCCATGGTCCTCGGCAAAAGCCGGGATGGCGAGCGCGCCACCGATGGCAAAGGACAGCGCGAGCAGCGAGGTGCGGAACTTCATGGGGAATTCTCCGATGGGATGCGCGCAGTGCATCTGCGCGTCTTCACACTGTGCGGTATCGCGCGTTCTGGCGCGGTGCACGAACGGTGATTCCCGTCTGCACGAATGTGCATTAGGTGTGCTGGCCACGTTGCGTTGGGATGAATTCCGGTTGCAACGCAAGCCTTCGATGGATGCTGCAGCGCGCGATCAACGCGGCGCCCACGAATTCCGAGACTCCCCGCGGTATGGCGCTATCCTCACGCTTTGACTACATGGAGGTCGATCAATGCGTATCGAGTTCTTCGGCGCGGCTGGCGAAGTGACCGGGTCGTGCCACCTGCTGCACATCGGCGAACGCCGCCTGCTGATCGACTGCGGCATGTTCCAGGGCGGGCGCGACGAGCGCACCCGCAACGCAGCGCCATTCGCCTTCGACCTGCGCGGTCTGGACGCGATGCTGCTGTCGCACGCGCACATCGACCATCTCGGGCGCCTGCCGCTGTTGGCCAAGCGCGGCTGGCATGGTCCAATTTACACCCATCAGGCAACGGCCGATCTCGCCGGCATCATGCTGGAGGATTCCGCGCGGCTGGCGCAGTCGGATACCGAACAGGAAAATCGACGCCGCGCCCGCCGCGGCCTGCGCGCACTGCAGCCGCCCTACGACCTCGACGACGTCAACCGGGTGCTGCGGCAGCTGGTGCCGCTGGCCTATGGCGAGACCCGCGAAATCCTGCCTGGCGTACACGCGGTGCTGCACGATGCCGGCCACATCCTTGGTGGGGCAATCGTGGACGTCGCGGCCGCAGTCGACGGCACGACGCGGCGACTGGTGTTCTCCGGCGATATCGGCCCGCGCAACGCGCCGGTGATGCACGACCCCACACCGATCGAGCACGCCGACCTGGTGTTGATGGAGTCCACGTATGGCGATCGCATGCATCGCTCGCGCGAGGACACCATCGCCGAGCTCGGTGCGATCTTCCAGCGCGCCCGCGCCGAGGGCGGCATGGTGCTGATTCCCGCTTTCGCGGTGGGACGCAGCCAGGAGATCCTGTACTGGATGGCGCGTTATTGGGACGAATGGGGACTGGCCAGTTGGAAGATCGCGCTGGACTCGCCGATGGCCGCGAAAGTGGTCGATCTGTACGCACGCCATAGTGAGCTGCTCGACTCCGAATCGCGCACCGTCTGGCGCGGCATGGCGCCGTTCAAGCTGCCCAACCTGCGCGCCACGGTGGAATCATCCGAATCGCAGCAGCTGAACGACCTGCGCGGCGGCACCATCATCATCGCCGGTTCCGGCATGTGCAATGGCGGCCGCATCGTGCACCACTTGCGCCATCACCTGTGGCGCGAGTCGACCCATGTGATCTTTGCCGGCTACCAGGCCAACGGCACCCTCGGCCGCGAACTGGTCGATCGCAAGCAGACCGTGCGCATCCATGGCGAGACGGTAAAGGTGAACGCGCAGATCCACACCATCGGCGGACTGTCGGCACATGCCGACCAGGGCGGGCTGCTCGAATGGTACGGGCACTTCAAGAACTCGCCCCCGGTCTGGCTGGTGCATGGCGAGGACGCTGCGCGCGAAGCGCTGGCAGAGAAGCTGCGCACGCGTTTTGGTTGCACGGTCGGACTGGCCCAGCCGGCAGCGTCCGCCGAGGTTTGAGCGCAGGATTCCTGGTGCGCGGGCGCGCGCTCGCGCCGCGGCGATTGTCCAGCGCAGGCGAAGGCGGAACCGCCACCGCAAGCGATCGCTCAGGCGCTCAATGCCGCTGCCGCAGCATCGGCCATCACGGCTTCTTCGTCGCAGCCGACGATGCGCACCACGACCCGCGAACTGCGCGCGTGGATCTGCGCGATGTGCATGTGATTGGCATCGGCGTCGAGCGCGATGCCGAGGAACGCAAGCCGCGCGCAGACCGCATCGCGAACCGATGCCGCATGTTCACCGATGCCGCCGCTGAACAGCAGCGCATCGAGACCACCCAGTGTGGCGGCCATGCCACCGATGCCGCGCACCACGTGGTAGACGAACAGCTCGATCGCCTGACGCGCCTCGCGGGTGTCGCTGGCGAGCAGGGTGCGCACATCGCCCGAGATGCCCGACACGCCCAGCAATCCCGACTCGCGATACAGCAGCGTCTCGACTTCGATAACCGTCATGCCCAGGCCCTGCAGCAGGTGCAGCACCACGCCCGGATCGATCGCACCGCAGCGGGTGCCCATCGGCAGTCCGTCCAGTGCGGAGTAGCCCATGCTCGCGTCGACGCTTTCGAAATCGGCCAGCGCGCACAGGCTCGCGCCGCTGCCCAGGTGCGCGACGACCGCGCGACGTGCCTGCGGTGCCTCGCGACGCAACAAGTTCGCCGCAGACTGGTGTGCAAGTCCATGGAACCCGAAGCGCTGCACACCCTGCTCATGCAGGCGTCGCGGCAGCGCCAAACGGCGCGCCGCATCCGGCCAATGGGCGTGGAATGCAGTATCGAAACAGGCCAGATGCCGGGCCTGGCCGAAGCGCGCGCGCGCAGCGCCGACAGCGGCGAGACTGGCCGGCTGATGCAGCGGCGCCAGCGCCGTGAGAGCTGCAAGCTCGGCGACCACCGCATCATCAAGCCAATGTGGCGCCGAATAGCGATTGCCACCGTGCACCACGCGATGGACCACGCAGTCCGGGGCCCCCAACTTGGCTGAATCCATCGCGGCGAACACTTCGTTCGCGGCGGTCGCCATATCCAGCGGCGCGCGCGCGGCTAGCGCGACCGATCCTCCGCTGCCGGCGATCTGCATCAGCGCTGCCGCCAGATCGACCATGCCGCGCCAGCGCGCGGCACCGCCGGCGACCTCGAACAGCGCGAACTTCAGCGATGACGAGCCGGCATTGAGGGCCAGGATTGCCATCGCTCAGACCGCAGGATTGCGCAGCATGCGGGCAGCCAGCAGTTTCCCGAGCGCACAGGATGCCAGTCGGGTGGACTGACTGTCGGCACGACTGGTCAGGATCACCGGCACGCGGGTCCCGAGCACGATACCCGCCGCGTCGGCGCGCATCATGAAGGTCAGCTGCTTGACCATGATGTTGCCGCTCTCGAGGTCGGGGGTGACCAGGATGTCCGCGTTGCCGGCAACCGGCGAGGTGAGGTTCTTGATCCGCGCCGAGTCCGCGTCGATCGCGGAATCGAAAGCCAGTGGCCCGTCCAGCAGGCCACCGACGATCTGCCCGCGGTCGGCCATTTTGCACAGCGCGGCAGCGTCGAGGGTCGATGGAATCTTCGGATTGACGGTCTCGACCGGCGCGAGCAGGGCAAGGCGCGGCTGCGCGATGCCCAACAGCAGCGCCAGCTCGATCGCGTTCTGGCAGATATCGGCCTTTTCGGCCAGACCTGGCCCGATGTTGATCACCGCATCGGTGACCAGCAGCGGGCGCGGAAACCCCGGCACCTCGACGACGAACACATGGCTGGCGCGCCGACCCGTGCGCAAGCCCAGGTCGCGATCGAGCACCGCGAGCAACAGCTCGTCGGTATGCAGGCTGCCCTTCATCACCGCGTCGGCCTTGCCGGCGCGCACCAGCGCGACCGCTACCGCTGCCGACGCCACGCTGTGTTCGCTGGCGATTTGTTCGAGATCGTCGATGCGCACCCCGCTGTCGGCGGCCAGCTGCTGCAAACGTGCGGGCGGGGCCACCAGGATCGCGTGGATCAGTCCCTCGTCGTGCGCCTCGCGCGCTGCGCGCAGCGCCTCGATGGAACATGGATGGGCGACCGCGGTACGCGGCGCGGGCAGCGATTCGCAGGCCGCGTAGAGGCGCTGGAATCCGAGCTGCTGGCCTTGCTCGGGCGACGCTTGATTGCTCATCGGTGACAGCTCCTGGATGGATCGCGGAAAGCGATTATTGGCGATTGCAGGTTACGGCACTGCGCGCACGCGTTCGAGGGTGCTGCGGTCGATGCGCCACACCGGCAGCACGCCAAGCTCGGGGTCGGCATACGGTGAGCGCACGAAGAAGAAATCCAGTCGTGCGCCCGGATCGGCGGCGAAGGCCGGATCCTGCAGGGCCTGCTCGAATTCCTCGCGCAGCGCCGGCTGCTGCGCGAGCATCTCGCGCGCGAGCTGTTCGAGCTTGCGTGGATCGGCATACTCCTTGCGCTCGAGCTGTGCGTTGAAAAAGCCCCAGCGCA
>JBBSDI010000317.1:0-4337 GCA_038249585.1 Lysobacterales bacterium
CCGCAGGAGCTGCTGCTGCAACGCGTGCTGGCCCACTTGGCGCGTCGCTACACCGCACTGGAAGCGACCGTTCTGCTCGAATCCGGGCTGCTCGGACACCTTGAAGTCGCCGCGCACATCGGTGCGGCACCCGACCAGACCTATCGCGGCAAGCTGTGGCCGACCGAGCGCGGCATCGTGGGTCGGTGCTTCCGCACTGGCGAGCCGCAGCTGGTCGGCGACGTGGGCAGCGATCCGGACTACGCCACGATCAACCCCGCGGTGCGCACCGAACTGGCCGTGCCGATCCGCGGCCGCGGGCGGGTGTTCGGGGTTCTCAATCTGGAGGCAGCCGATCCGCGCGCCTTCGATCAGTTCAATCGCATGCTGTTGCACACCCTGGCCGATCAGCTCGGTACCGCGATCGAGCTTGCCCTGACCCAGCGTCGCCTGGCACAGAGCGAAGCGGTGCGCGACCGCCAGGAGGAACGCCTGCGCCTGAGCCAGGGCGGGATGCGGCGCGTCGCGTCGCGGCAGGATCGGCGACCCGGCATCGACGCCGATACCGGCCTTCCGGGAACCGAGTTGTTCACCGCGCGGGTCGCCTCGCGACTGCGCCGGGCGCACCGCGAGAAGATCATGGTGGCGCTCGCGGTGCTCGCACCGGCGGGTGCCGAGAACCGGCGGCTGGGCGACCTGGCCGCCCGCGTGCGGCTGGCGCCCGAACTGCGCCGCAGCCTGATCGGGCGCTGGGACAGCGCGCATATCGCGGTGCTGGCCGAGGGCAGCGCTGCGGAGCGTCTCTATGCCGATCCCGCGCCACTGGCGCGTGCGGCGCGCGCACGGTTGGCGATCGGCGTGGTCGGTGCGAATCGCGACATCGACATCGGCCCGGCGCTGGCGCTGCTGGCGCAGGCACTGGATGGCGCCGAGCCGATCGTGCAGGTGGATCTGAAAGCGCTGACCCGGCTGCGCCCACGGCGCGGGCGACCCAACAAACAGCCGTCGTGACCGGGATCAGCGCAGCACCAGCCGCCACAGCGGCAGCAGCAGCACGCTGAGCACGATCCCGTAACCGACCAGCGCTGCGGCAAGCGCGGGTGCCAGACGCGAAGCACTCGCCAGCGCCATCGCGGTGATCATGGCCGGCATCGCCGATTCCAGCACCACCGCGTCGCGCGCGGCACCCCCGATGCCCAAGGCTGCGGCCAGCGCGAGCGCCAGCGCGGGCAGCAACACCAATTTGGCCAGCAGCCCCAGCGCCAGTGGTGCGACGTACGCGCGCGGCAGGCGCAGCCGCACCTGCATGCCGATCGCCAGCGTGACCAGCGGCAACAGCGCGTCCGACAGTCGCCGCAGCACCGCTTCCAGCGCTGCCGGATACGCCTCCGGCATCAGCGCGAGCGCGATCAGCAGGGCAATGAACGGCGGAAAGCGCAGCACCCGCACGGCCATCTCGCGCGCCGTCGGCGGGCTGCCGTGCGCATAGTGCGCGATGACGAACAGGCCAAAGGTCGAGAACATCAGAAAGGTGCCGAACTGGTCGTAGATCACCGCCGTCGGCAGTGCCGACTCACCGACCAGCGCGGCCAGCAGCGGGAAACCCAGAAACGAGGTGTTGCCCAACGGCACGGCCAGCAGCAGCACCGCGGTAGTACCGCCGGGCCACTGTCGCCAGCGCGCAACCGCCAGCACCAGCGCGCAACTGGCCGCCAGCAGGATCCACGGCACCGCCGCAATCCGCAGCAGGTCGATAGACAGCGTCAGCCGCGGCACGAACAACAGCACCGATGCGGGCAGGCAGACGTTGAGCACGACCGCGTTGAGGGCGTCGGGCGTCGCGGCAGGCAGCACCTGCAACGCACCCAGCATGCGCCCCAGCAGCAGCATGCCGATCACGAATCCGAAGGCGGTGATTGCATCCATCGGCGGAATCTTAGCCGGGGTGCTGGAAGCGCTCGCGGCGAGGGCCCATGGTGCGCGTACGCATCCGAGGCCGCGGCGGCGTCGAGCAGCACTCACGCCATCGGTACGAAAACGTCACAGCCCGGAAACAAATCCGGAATCAGCTGTTCATGCGCGCGGCCTAGCCTCTGGGGTCCCAGCAACCGCGAGGCAGTGTCATGAATGAGCACCAGCCGACGCCCTACGGCGCCGTCGATTTCGATTTCGAAGACAGCAACCCGACCCAGAGCCCGCACTTCTCGGACATCCTGGAGACCCATCTCAAACGCCGCGGATTCCTCGGCGGCACGCTGGGCGCGGCCATTGGCGCGACCCTGCTCGCGGGCCCCGGCGAGAGCATCGCCAAGTCGGCCGAGTTGATCGATCGCGAGGCTGAATTCCTGTCCAACCTGTCCAAGCAGGGTATCGGACTGCCGCTGCCGCAGCGCCCCGCCTTCGCTGCGGTTTCCAGCGCACGGCAGACCGGCGTAGTGGTGCCGGCGGGCTACACCGCGAAGGTCAATTTCAGGTTTGGTGAGCCGATCACCGGAACCTACCCGCCGTACAGGCCCGACGGCGGCAACACCGGCGCCGAGCAGGAACAGCAGATCGGCATGCACCACGACGGCATGCACTACTTCACCCTGCCCGGTTTCGATCCGAACCGTCGCGGCATCCTCGCGCTCAACCACGAATACATCGAGCAGGCCTTTCTGTTCCGCGACGGCACGGTGTTCACCGGTACGCGACCGGCCGACGATGTGCGCAAGGAGATCGCCGCGCACGGCGTGTCGATCTTCGAGATCGAAAGGCTCGCCAATGGCGACTGGGCGATCGTGCGCGGCCCGTACAACCGCCGCGTCACCGGCGGCACCACGATGCAGATCGCCGGTCCCGCCCGCGGCCATCCCAAGCTGGTGACCAACTTCAGCACCAACGGCACCATGACGCGCGGCACCCTCAACAACTGCGCACATGGCTTCACGCCGTGGGGCACCTACCTCACCTGCGAGGAAAACTGGGCCGGCTATTTCACCAACCCCGACACCACCCGTCCGCGCGAGCACACCCGCTATGGCGTGCCGACCGGAGCTGGCCGCTATCGCTGGGAAACCGTCGAGCCACGCTTCAACGCCAGCGCCACCGCGTCCTCGGCAGCCGGCGATTTCCGCAACGAGCCGAACGGGCAGGGCTGGATCGTGGAAATCGATCCTTATGACGCACAGTCGGTGCCGGTCAAGCGCACCGCGCTGGGCCGCTTCGGGCATGAGGGCGCGGTGTTCGCACCGCCGCGCGTGGGTCGCCCCTTCGTGTACTACATGGGCGATGACGCGCAGAACGAATACATCTACAAATTCGTCACCGAGTCGCGCTTCGTGCCGCTGCAAATCAACCGCAATGCGCTCGACAGCGGCACCCTGTACGCGGCCAAGTTCAACGACAACGGCAGCGGCGAATGGCTGCCGCTGAGCATCACCGATCCGGGCTTCATCGCCAGGGCAGCTGCTGCCGGCGTGACCTTCGCCGACCAGGGCGACGTGGTGATCAACACGCGTCTGGCCGCCGACGTCGCGGGTGCGACGCGCATGGATCGCCCCGAGTGGGGCACGGTCGACCCACGCGATGGCCAGGTCTACTTCACGCTGACCAACAATTCTTCGCGTACGGCAGCGCAGGTCAACGTGCCCAATCCGCGCGGTCCGAATCCCTTCGGCCACATCATCCGCTGGCGCGAAGACAACGACGATTCGGCGGCCCTGGGCTTCCGTTGGAACCTGCTGGTGCTTGCCGGCACCGAGACCGACAGCCTCAACCCAGGGGCCGGCGCGGCGGCCAGACTGACCGCCGACAGCATCTTTGCCAGCCCGGATGGCCTGTGGTACGACGATGCTGGCATCTTGTGGATCCAGACCGACATGAGCGGCAGCCAGCAGGCGACCGGGCCGTTCGGCGAGAACTCGATGCTGGCCATGGACACGCGCACCGGCGTGATCCGGCGTTTCTTCGCCGGTCCGCCGGGACAGGAAGTCACCGGTGTCATCACCACCCCGGACCTGCGCACCATGTTCGTGAACCTGCAGCATCCCAACGAAAACAGCGCAGGGGTCGCCAATGCGTTCCCGGACGGGCCGGGCACCAAGCCGCGCTCGTGCACGATCGTGATCAACAAGAACGACGGTGGCCTCATCGGTACCTGATTCATTCTGTTGCCGTGCGACACCACAAGGCCCGCGCTCGCGGGCCTTGTGCTTTTCTGGCACTGCAACCATCGCAGACACTGCATGCGGTCGCGGCAAAACATCCGGGATGGTGGTGCAGGCCCGCCGACCGGCACAATGGCCGGATGACCGAGCAAGGATCCAAACCGCCACAGCGCGGCGCCGAGCGCGCCGCGCCGCCGCGCGCGCCCGCCA
>JBBSDI010000318.1:0-4292 GCA_038249585.1 Lysobacterales bacterium
CAGACCGGGACCGGCAATCTCCGCACGGCAGACCGGGACAGGCAATCGCTGAAGCGTGCCCAGAATGTGCCTGTCCCGATTGCGCCGTCCCGATTGCGCCCGATCGCGGCGCAGAAGGTGCCTGTCCCGATCGCGGTCCCGGGAAACGTCAGCCCTGTCCCGGTCGCGGCGCACCCAGAATGTGCCTGTCCCGATCGCGTGTCCGCGCACCCAGAATGTGCCTGTCCCGATCGCGTCGTCCCGATCGCGTGTCCCGATCGCGTCCGCCCGTGCCTGGCACGATCGACTCAGGCTTGATTGCCTGCGTCCCCTTTGCAGCGTCAGGCGCCGGGACCGCAGTCGATGCTGCGCGGGGGAATTTTGGATCGGCGGCCAAGATTCAGGCTGAGATCGCGCAGGGCGGTGCGCAATCCCTCCTCGATCACCGGGTGGTAGAAGGGCATGGCCAGTGCGGTTTCCACATCCATTCCGGCCTGCACCGCCCACGCCAGCAGATGCGCCAGATGCTCACCCCTCGGCGCCGCCATCTCGGCGCCAAGCAGACGGCCGGTGCTGCGCTCGGCGTAAACCCGCAGCAGCCCGTGATTCTTGCGCAGCACGCGCGAGCGCCCCTGATCGGCGAAATCCACCGCGCCGATGGCAAAGTCGCAGGAGGCATCCGACAATTGGGCGAATGATGCGCCAACCGTGGCGATGTTCGGATCGGTGAATGCGATGGCCAGCGGCGTGCGCCGTGCATGGGTCACGACTTCGGGGAATCGCCCGGCGTTGTCGCCCGCGATACGGCCGTCGTCAGCCGCCTCGTGCAGCAACGGAATGCGGGCCGCGACATCGCCGGCGAAGAAGATATGCCTTACCTCGGTCTGCATCGTCAGCGGATCGACTTTTGGCATCCCGCGACCATCCAGCTCAAGGCCCGAAGCATCGAGGTTCAGCCCGTCGAGCGCGGGCTTGCGCCCGGTCGCGGCCAGAAGCCAGTCGAACCGCTCCTCGCGGCTTTCGCCATTTTCAGTGAAGTGCACGATTACTGCGTCGCCCTCACGCGCGATGTTCCTGACGTCTGCATCCGGGTTGAACGGCAGATCGGCGCAGATCGCGGCGGCGGCGGCATCGCGCACCGCGGGGTCGCTCAACTGGCCCACGTCGCCGCCCTTTCCGAACAGCCGGACACGCACGCCAAGCCGGTGCAGCGCCTGCGCCAGTTCCAGCCCCAGCACGCCGCCGCCGAACACCGCGACAGCCTGCGGCAGATCGGTCCAGCCGAACACGTCATCATTGACGATCAGACGGTCGCCCGCCGGGTCGAACGCCTTTGGCCGCACCGGAACCGAGCCGGTGGCCACGACGATGCGCGCGGCGCGCAGCGCCCCGCCGGTGTCCAGCCGCAGGGTGTGCGGATCCTCGAAGCGGGCGCCGCCCTGCAGGCGATTGGCGGGATCGATCGTCTCTACCGCGTCCAGTACAAAGCCCACGAAACGGTCGCGCTCGCGCCCGATCCTTGCCATTACTGCGGCCCCGTCGATGCGGGGAGCAGCGGCGTGAACACCAAAACCGGCAGCCTCACGCACAGCCTCGGCTGCCTCGGCCGCCGCAATCAGCAGCTTGGACGGCATGCAGCCGACCCGCGCGCAAGTAGTCCCATAGGGTCCAGCCTCGATCAACACCAGATTATCGGTGTGCTTGCGCGCGGCGCGGAATGCCCCCATGCCCGCCGTGCCCGCGCCAATGATGGCAACATCGACCTCGCGCATGGGCATCAGTGCATCCGCCAGCCGTGGCTGACCACGATCATGTCGACGCAGATCTTTCCACCCAGATTCACCATGGTCTCGCCTGCATTGCGCATGGAGATTGTTCGGGCTCCCGGCGTGAGGGCGCGGGCAGGGAACAGGTCCAGCATGCGCGCACGACCTTGGCCTGCGGCGCGCATCGGGGTGCGGAAGTGACCATCAGGCCGTCAGTCGGCCGCGGATCGGATAGTCGTTGTCGCGGACGAACTTGAGTCCCTTGGCGAGGCCGGCGAGGTCTGGCCGGGCGAAGGGCGCGTTCGAGATGTCCAATACGTGAAGCAGGCCGTCGGCGTTGATCACGAACACCCCGGGTTCGGCGAAGGGGCGGTCGGTTTCCTGTTCCGACCGCGGCTCCGAGACATAAAGGCCCAAGGCCTTCATCTGAGCCACGGTCAGGCCGTAACCGACGGGATACGTCACGCCGATCTCGTCAGTGAAAGCGCGGGCCCGATCCTCCGGATCGGCGGAAACCGCGATCACGCCGATGCCCGCTTTGGCGAATTCGGGTGCGCTGCGCTCGAGCTGCGCAAGGTAGGTCTTGCAGATCGGGCAGTGTTTGCCGCGATAGACCACCACCATCTGCCAGTCGTGATCGTCCACGGGCTTGCCGAGCCGCAGTTCGCCGCCACCGAGCCGCGATACGGCAACTTCGGGAAGGCGCTCGCCGGATTCGAGTTGTTCAGTCATCGCAGTCTCCTTGTTTGATTCGCAGTATGCGCTGCGCCGGCTGATTGTCGACGCCGCGTTGATCGTTGTCTCGGGTGTCAACCGAGAGTGGCACGCAGCCCGCCCGAGGGTGGACAATGCGCCGACCAGGCCTGCGCAGGTCCACCATGCTCGACACCGCCTCCCGCCTTTCCCGCGTCGCCGCAGAGCTGTGGCACAGCGTCGACCGCCTCGACCACCAGGCCGCGCGCCGGCGCGTGGCGTGGTTCCGCGAGCGCGCGGCTGCACCGCCCAACGCGCCCGCCGCCCGCCGCCCGCGAACTCCATGAACGCCAACGTCGACTTCGACACCCTGTACCGCCACGCCCACGCCGGCGATCCCGAGGCGCAGTTCCAGCTCGGCCGCCACTACGCCGGCCATCAGGAGTGGAATCGCGCGCGGCGCATCTGGCGCAACGCTGCCGAGCGCGGACATCCCGGCGCGCTGACCGAACTCGGTCTGCTGCAGCTGTTCGGCATCGGCATCCCGCCGGAGCCCACGCTGGCCGTCGGCGTGCTGGAGCGCGCCGAGGCCGCGGGCTCGGGCGAGGCCGCCTGCCAGCTCGCGCTGCTCGGCTGGAGCGACTACTACGTGCGCTTCGACGCCGCGGCGATGGCCGCCCGGCTGCGCGCGGCCGCGTTGGCGGACTTCGCCCCGGCGCTGCGCGCGAGCGCACTGCTGCTCGCGCGCACCGACGGCGCCGACCCGGCGCTGGGCGATGCCTGCCTCGCGCGCGCGGCAAGCCTCGGCGACACCGTGAGCCAGTACCTGTGGGGTCGCCGCCTGCGCGGGCGCGGCGATGCCGCGGGCGATGCCTGGCTCGCCGAGGCCGCGCGCCGTGGGCTGCCACGCGCGCGCGAGTTGCTCGGCGACGCCGATTCGCCGCCGCCGCAGCTTGTGCCGGCGATCACGAGCTTGCCTGCACTCGAACTGCCATGCCCCGCGCCGGCAGCGATCGAGGTGCACAGCATCGACCCGCTGGTCGAGACTTGGGAGGATGTCTTCAGCGCCGAGGAATGCGAATTCATGATCGCGCTGGGTGAGCCCTTCCTGCAGCGCTCGGTCACCATTCCCGGCGACGAGATTCCCGGCAATCCGACAACGCTGGTCGAACATGAGCACCGCACCAGCAGCGACCATTCCTTCTACACCTTCCAGGAGGACTTCGCGCTGCGCTGGCTGCAGTGGCGGATGGTCGCCCGGCTCGGTGTGCCGCTGGCCAACGCCGAGCACCTCGACCTGTTGCGCTACCGACCCGGGCAGGAGTACCGGCCGCACCGCGACTACCTGCCGCCGAGCGCGCCGGGCAACAGCGCGCGCCCGGACCAGCCGGGGCAGCGCGTGCACACCATATTCGCCTACCTTGCCGACGTCCAAGCCGGTGGCGAGACCGACTTCCCGCTGCTTGGCGTACGGGTCGTACCCAGGACCGGCCACGTGGTGCACTTCGTGAACCTCACGGCGGACGGCCAGCCCGACCCGCGCACGCTGCATGCAGGCATGTCGGTCATCGCGGGCGTGAAGTGGCTCGGCACGCTGTGGACGCGCGAGCGGCGCATGCGCGACTACTGATCGTTGCGAATTGGGGCACGCATCGAATCGCCGCTGCGAAGTTCCTTGAATTCATCCCAGCAGGGCGCGGTCGAACGACTCCAGTCGGCGCTTTCCTGATTCATGGGTGCTGACAGATCGCAGCGCTGCGCAGGCAGACCATGCACAGCGGCAGCAACACCGGCATGGCAGGAGCATGGCGCTTGACCGCGCTCGTGGCACCGTGCTGGCCAGCGCCAGCGGCA